>JALOAP010000210.1 GCA_023228745.1 Dehalococcoidia bacterium
GCAGATCCTTGGAGAGGATCAAGTCACCGGGCTTCGGCTACGCGATACCGTGACTGGCGCCGAACGGGATCTCGATGTCTCCGGGGTGTTTGTCGCGATTGGGCATGACCCTCGATCCGAACTTGTGAACGACCAAATCGCGACAGACGACGATGGGTATGTTCTTGTGGACCACCCTTCGACGCGCACGAACCTTCCCGGCGTGTTCGCCGCGGGCGACCTTGTGGATCACACCTACCGGCAAGCGATTACTGCTGCAGGGACCGGGTGCGCAGCCGCCCAGGATGCGCAGCACTATCTCGCTCAGCTGGCACCAGACGGCGCTGCCGACGCACGGGTTCTGGCGGTCTCCGCATGAGCATCACCCATGTCACCGATGCCACCTTCCACGCTGAAGTCATCGAATCCGAGTTACCAGTGCTCGTGGATATCTGGGCAGCATGGTGCGGCCCATGTAAGGCGATTGCGCCGATCCTCGACACGCTCGCGGAAGAGTATGCGGGCCGGGTGAAAGTTGTGAAGGTTGATGCCGACGCCAACCCGGAAACGGTGACTGCTGCGGGAGTGACGTCGATACCCACCATCGGATTCTACCGCGCAGGCGAACGTGTAGATGTGCTGATCGGCGCGCATCCGAAGCCCGTGATCGCGGCAAAGATTGAAGACGTGATCGCATGAGGACGACGACCACCCCTGCATCCCTCATCACACCGAAGCGGATGTCGACGCTCGACAAGTGGCTACCACTGTGGATCGGGCTCTCCATGGTCGCTGGCCTGCTGCTGGGCCGATTCGTGCCAGCGTTATCTGGGCTACTGGCGCGCCTGGAAGTTGGCGGCATCTCGGTTCCCATCGCACTCGGGCTGCTCGTGATGATGTACCCGGTGCTCGCGAAAGTCCGGTACGACAAGGTTGCCGCGGTCACCGGCGACAAGAAGTTGCTGGTCTCCTCGCTGCTGCTGAACTGGTTGGTCGGCCCGGCAGTCATGTTCGCGCTCGCCTGGATTTTCTTACCAGGCCTCCCCGAATACCGCACGGGCCTCATCATCGTGGGCCTCGCACGCTGTATCGCGATGGTGGTGATCTGGAACGATCTCGCCTGCGGTGACCGCGAGGCGGCCGCGGTACTCGTCGCGATCAACTCCGTGTTTCAGGTGGTCATGTTCTCGGTGCTCGGTTGGTTCTACCTGACCGTGCTACCTGGGTGGCTCGGTCTCGACACACAAGGGCTTGAGGTGTCGCTGTGGCAGATCGCGTTGAACGTGCTTGTGTTCCTCGGCGTGCCACTCATGGCCGGGTTCGCCTCTCGCTGGATCGGTGAGAAGCGCCGCGGCCGCGTCTGGTATGAACAGAAGTTTCTCCCAGTCATTGGGCCCTGGGCGCTCTACGGGCTGCTGTTCACGATCGTGCTGCTCTTCGCGTTGCAGGGTGAGGCTATCGCCGAGAACCCGTTCGATGTTGCCCGGATCGCGTTGCCGCTGTTCATCTACTTTCTGGTGATGTGGTTCGCAGGAATCCTCCTCGGGAAGGGCCTCGGGCTCGGATACGCGCGATCCACGACGTTGGCGTTTACTGCGGCAGGCAACAATTTCGAACTCGCGATCGCGGTTGCGATCGGCACGTTCGGCGCTGCGTCAGGTCAAGCCCTCGCAGGAGTGGTCGGGCCCCTCATCGAGGTGCCCGTGCTCGTCGGGCTGGTCTATGTTTCGCTGTGGGTGGCACGTGCCTGGTTCCATACCGACCCGTACAGCTCCGTCGCAGTTCCAGTGACGGAAGCCGCAACCGACCCGGCAATTGAGACGAGGACATCATGACAGACACCTGCACTCCGTCCATGGCGCATGCGATCGGCGAGAGCGCAGCGACCACCGTCGCGAGCACTTTGAAGGCCCTCGCTGACCCGTTCCGACTGCGCGTGCTGTCGGCCATTGCGACCGACCCGCGCGGTGAATCGTGTGTGTGCGACCTTGCAGAACTCGCCGACGTCTCCCAGCCCACTGTCTCCCATCACCTGAAAGTGCTCAAGGACACCGGACTGTTGGCCTCCGAGCGGCGAGGTACCTGGGTCTGGTACCGCATCGCACCCGAGAAGCAGCACGCGGTCAGCTCCCTGCTTGACGCGTTCGCCCCCGCAGCGCTGGCGAACCAAACTAGCGAGACGAGCGATGCGGCCCTCGCGAAGGCCGACGCACTGGTCGAAATGGATGCCCGGGTGACACGTCTCGCCGAGGAACTCGCAGACGAACACGCGGACCAAAGCCGCGACCTCGTGATTGCGATGGTGAGGGAGTCGTTTGCGGGTCTTGCCCGCGCCGCCCGTGTCCCCCAGCACCTGATTCCCCTGACAGAGCGGTTCGCTCGGCAACGCCTGACAGACCTCGCCCGTGAACGGAAAACCGGCGTGCCGCAGGTGCTGTTCGTGTGCGTCCAGAACGCGGGCCGTTCGCAACTAGCAGCCGCACTCGTGAACCAACTCTCCGATGGCCGGGTCGTCGCCCGCTCAGCCGGATCCGCACCCGCGGCCGACGTGCACCCGCACGTGCGCTCTCTCCTCACCGAGATCGAAGGCGGCCAGCGCACCGACGCCGCATTCCCGAAGCCCCTCACCGACGATGCGGTGCGCGCCGCCGATGTCGTCGTGACGATGGGGTGCGGGGATGTGTGCCCGATCATCCCCGGGGTGCGCTACGAGGACTGGGCCGTGGGCGACCCGGCCCTCGCCTCACCCGAGGGTGTTGCCGCGATTCGCGACGACATCGCCGGGCGCGTGCGCACCCTCATCGACTCCCTCACCAACGACTGAAACGGAAAGCTTCCATACTCATGACCGATCAGAAGCCGTCAGTATTGTTCGTCTGCGTGCACAACGCCGGGCGCTCGCAAATGGCCGCAGGCTACCTACGTCACCTCGCGGGCAACGCCATCGAGGTGCGTTCGGCCGGGTCGATGCCCGCCGAGCAGATCAACCCTGTAGCGGTCGCAGCGATGCGCGAAGAGGGCATCGATATCACCGCGGAAGCCCCGAAGGTACTCACCACCGAGGCTGTACAGGCCTCCGATGTGGTGATCACGATGGGGTGCGGCGACGCCTGCCCCTTCTTCCCCGGCAAACGCTACGAGGATTGGAAGCTCGATGACCCCGCCGGTCAGGGTATCGATTCCGTCCGGCCCATCCGCGACGACATCAAGGGCAGAATCGAAACCCTCGTCGGCGAACTGCTCGGAAAGCAGTGACCAAGCCTACGCAGAGCCCCTCTGCCATCCCGCTGGCGGATCGGGACCTAGATGTAGTCGTCATCGGTGGCGGCCAGGCCGGACTAGCCGCCGGATACTACCTACGCCGCGCGGGTGTGCGCTTCGTAATCCTCGATGCGTCCGCCGATCCTGGCGGCGCATGGCAGCATGGCTGGAACTCGCTCCGTCTCTTCTCCCCGGCCGAGTACAGCCCACTGCCGGGATGGCCGATGCCAAGGCAGGAAGGCGAGGAGTATCCGACCGCTTCGCACGTCGTCGACTATCTTCGCGCGTACGAGCACCGCTACGACCTCCCCACCCATCGCCCGGTCCGGGTGAGCGCGGTTCGACGTGATGGGGAACAGCTAGCAGTGGACACCGACCACGGCACCTGGCAGGCCGCTCACGTGATCAGCGCGACCGGCACTTGGGGGAACCCCTATGTACCGACGTACCCTGGCGAATCCTCCTATACCGGGAAGCAGCTCCACACTGTCGATTATTCGTCACCCGACTCCTTCCAGGGGAAACGGGTCGCTGTCGTCGGCGGTGGCAACTCTGCGGCGCAGATCCTCGCGGATGTGTCCATGGTCGCTGCGACCCGGTGGTATGCGCAGCGGCCACCCCGGTTCATGCCGGACGACGTCGACGGCCGCGTACTGTTCGACGTCGCAAGCCGTCGAGAAGCCGCGCAACGACACGGAAAACAGACGGCCGGTGTGTCAGCGCTGGGTGATGTCGTCATGGTGGAAAGTGTCCGCGAGGCACGTGATCGCGGTGTCCTCCACACACTCCCGATGTTTCATCAGCTCACCGCCCACGGGGTTATCGAGTCGGACGGCAGCGAGTGGGAGTGCGATGCGGTCATCTGGTGTACCGGGTTTCGGCCCACCCTCGACCACCTCGCACCGCTTCATCTCACGACTCGGGCAGGCGAGCCGCTCACGAACGGGACACGCTCAGCAGATGAACCACGGCTGGACCTACTCGGTTATGGGGATTGGACGGGTATCGCATCGGCGACCATCGTCGGCGCGAGCCGCACAGCCAAGCTCGCCGTCGCAGATATCGTCAATAGCTGACTGGGCGGAAGCCGACGTTATCGCACGTGCGCCAAGGGCGATCGGGTTTCAACACGAGCGCTGGCGATCAGGAGGAGCGTTGCGATACCCGCGATAACAGCCAGCGCGCCGAAGGCGGCCGCGTAGCTGCCGAACGCTCCGGCGAGTACCACGCCGATCCACGGCGCCATCGCTGTTACCAACATGGTGGGTGTTCCGACTATCCCCGAGAGTTGCCCATAGGCGCGCGGCCCCCAACGATCCGTCACAGCGGTGGCCTGGAGAAGGGTCCCGATGCCACGACCGACCCCGGCTGCCATGGAGATTCCCACGAGCACCGCGAACGGGCCGGAAAGGATCGCGAATGCCGCAGCGCTCACGGCGACGATCGCAAACGCTGCCCCGGTGTGCATGGTGAGCGACGCTCGCCGCGCGAAGGCGGTGTAGAAGACACGCCCCGCGACCTGCCCGATCCCGCCGAGTCCGAGCACCCACGCAGCTTCGGACGTCGTCAGTCCACGTTCGAGCATCAACGCCATCATCGCGATCAACACCGTATGTATCGCGGCGGATGCGATCGTGAGCCCGGCCGTCAAGAGCCAGAACTGGCCACGGCGGAGAACTCCTGACACGTACCCCCGCTCATCGAGAGACCGAGCTGTGTGGTCAGCGTGCTGTTGGGGTCGCGAATGTCGCAAGAGGATCCAGTGCGCTGGTGCGGTGACTAGTGCCAGAGCGACGGCAGACCACAGGTAAGTGCCACGCCAACCGACAGCCGCCCCAACGTGCGCGACGAGCGGAGCGAACACTGTTGCGGACAGGCCAGCGACCAGCGTGAGCGTGGTCAGTGGCCCGAGGCTGCGCGCGCCGTACCATGAGGTGATGGCCGCGAACGCGGGCTGGTACAGCACGCCCGACATTCCGAATCCCGCAAGGATCCACGCGGCAGCGAACACGATCGAATTGTCAGATGCGGCAACGAGAGCCAGCGCCGCCGCGCTGAGCAAGGACCCGAGGGCCATTACCCAGCGCGGGCCGTGTCGGTCGATGAGCTTCCCGACCGGCACCCCGAGGAGCGCGGACACCACGAGCGACCCTGAGAACGCGAGCGTCACGAACTGGGCAGACCAGCCCGTGTCGCTCACGATTTGCGGTGCAAGAACGGGAAACGCGTAGTACAGCAACCCCCACGACACGGTGACCGTGACGCTGAGCGTGGCGAGCATCACACCCAGCCGCGGCGGGCGTTCTCGCACGTCACACAGTGAGCGTCAGCGATACCGGCTTGGGAGCACAACACGAGCCCGCGCCGCTCACCGCGTCTGGGGCGTCGAAGTCGCCAGCGCCTCCGCACACGCCCGTGTCGGGGAGCACGAGATCGACTCGTGCGGCAGCCTCGTGATCGCCCGCGATCTCCGCCACCACGCTACGCACCTGCTCGAACCCGGTCAGTGCGAGGAAGTTCGGCGCACGACCATAAGACTTCGCGCCGACAATATAGAAGCCTTGCTCGGGGTGTGCGAGATCCGCCGCGCCGGTCGCACGAATCGACCCGCAGGAGTGGAGATTCGGGTCAACCTCCTCCGCGACACGCACCGGGGCCTCAAGACGCAC
>JALOAP010000213.1 GCA_023228745.1 Dehalococcoidia bacterium
TCGACGGGCGCGGCACTCACCGGCCACAACCCGGTTCGCGCGCCACTCAATGCGGTGACCGCACTTGCGACACTCGATGAGCCCACGGCAACAGTGGACGGTGGTGGCGACGAAACCGCGACGCCGGGCACACCCACCGAAACGGCGACTCCCGACCCTGGCGAGACCAGCACCACTGACCTCTCGGAGACACCCGGCCCGACCGAGACGGTGACTCCGCCGAACACAGCCGCAGCCGCTGCACACACCAACGGCCACGGCTGCGATGATGTGCTCTTCGCCAACGGCCGCGGTCCCGGGGGACCCATCGGCTGCGATGTGGGAAACAGTGGGCCGCACCGGAAGAACGGAGTTCCGAAGGAAACGCCTACCGGCACGCCTGCAGCCCAAGAGCCTGGGACGTCAACACCACCCACAGCGGACGATGACGGCACCACCAGCGAACCCGGCAGCGACAGCAGCACCGCCCCCGACCCGCACGCAAATGGCCGTGGTTGCGACGATGTCCTAGCCACCAACGGGCGCGGCCCGGGCGGCCCGGTTGGATGCGAAGCCGGTAACAGTGGTCCCCATCGCCAGAATGGCGCGAAAAACGCAGCACCAGGTCCGACCGAAGCCGCAAGCCCCGGCACGACTGACCAGCCGGACAGCCCCGCTGCGTCCCAACCCGGAACCCAAGGCAAAGGCAACGGCCAGGGAGTTGGGAAGGGTGGCCCTAACCCCGGCCAGGGCAAGGGCAACGGCAACGGGAAAAATAAGTAGGCGGCACCGGCGCACGAATGTTGAAGGAAGGGCGCTCAGTTCGAGCGCCCTCTCTCGTCCCACCTCGTGACGTCCCCCAATACGCTGGGATAGCATCCCGGTCATGCTCTTTCAGCGCGACACCATCGCGGCGATTGCCGGCGGGCGCGTGACCGTCGCCTTCCGCCGCTGGCGACGGCCGACGGTGCGCACCGGCGGCACACTCCAGACACGTGCCGGCCTGCTGGCGATTGAGAGCGTCGAGCGCATCAGCGAGGAGGAGATCAGCGATGACGATGTGGTCTGCGCTGGCTACACCTCAAGGGATGAGGTTCTGCTCGCCCTCGCCGCTGCACGCACCGGTGAGCTGTACCGCGTCCGCTTCCGGCTCGCCGGCCCCGATCCAGGGATCGCGCTGCGCGAAGCTGCAGAGCTCAGTGCCGCGGACGTGGGAGCACTGAAAGCACGCCTCCAACGGCTGGACCGTGCGAGCAAGCATGGCCCATGGACTGCAGCGACCCTCCAGCTCATTGCCGAACGCCCGGCCGTTCGCGCGGGCGTCCTGGCCGAGGTGCTGGGGCGTGAGCGCCTGCCCTTCAAGGCAGACGTTCGCAAACTGAAGGCGATGGGACTCACCGAAAGCCTGGAGGTGGGGTACCGGTTATCACCGCGCGGGCGTGCCCTGCTGCACCATCTCCACGACCAGGGCTAGATATCGTCCTCGCCCGCATGCACGAACGCAGGAAGTTGTAGCGGTTCGTCATCGTCGAGCTGGGCCCGCGCCTGGATCGCGGCCACACTGGTCGACGCCTTCGAGACGCCGCTTCGCAGGTCGTCCCGCGAGTTGGTGAGCATCGTGATCGCCCGCGAGAGCCGTCCCTCGATCTCCTCCTGTAACGCGCGGAGGCTCGTTTCTGCCACTGAGATGTGTCCGGCGAGTTTTTCGATGTCGATGTCCCGCGAAGTTCGTAGCACCGTCTGGAAGACAAGCAGCAGGTAGGGGACGAACATGCTGTAGCCCACGACCACCACGGATTCGCGCATGCACTCGGCCTGCGCCGCCGTGCAGAGTTCGAACACCGCGTCGGGCACCACCGCGACTCCGAAGTTCACCGTCAGCTCAGGATGGAGGTACTTCTTCACCTCCTTCGCTTTCTCGCGCACCGCCGCCTCGATTTGTGACTTGATGCGCGCGCGTTCCGCAGGGTCCTCGCTCGCGAGGAACTGTTCCAGCAGACCCGTCGCTGGCCACTTGCTATCGATCGGCAGTACCAGTTCATTGGGCAGCCGCAGCGCGAATTCGCACGTGCGGTTGCCGATGCGGAAGTCCCGCTCCTGCCACTCGGCGGGCAGCCGCGAAAACACCAGGTCCACAAGGTTCTCGCCCGCGGCGCCCTTCGCCGCCGTCCCGGCCATGACCTGCTCCAGCCGCCGGATCGACTGCGCTGTCTCCTGCTCAAGCGCGTACCGGGCGCGGGCCGCGGATTGCAGGTCGGTCAGCCCGTCGCGGGCCTTCGCGAGCTCGCCTCGGATTGTTTCGGTCGCGTCGCGAAGTCCCGTCGTGAGGGTCGTCGCCTGTGCCAGTCCGCTGTCGAGCTTCGCCACCGCCGTACGCGTTTGTGCCTGGTGCTGTTCCAGCAGCCCCACCCGGTCACCCAGGCCGCCGACCTTCTCGGCGATGGCGGCAGACTGCACCTGCAGGCCCTGCATCGCTCGCGCCATCTCGGCCAGGGGTGCCGCCACGTCGGCGGGCGGGGCACTGCGCTGCAGCATCGCGAAGATCGCGATCCCCGCCACAGCCGCAAGGGCGACAATCAATACAAGTATCAGTTCCACGCGCAGAGTGTACGCGGAGCGCTGCGACAGCTCCTGTCGCGACCCGGGACCTTCGCTGGGGCGTTTAAGGGAAGTCACTCCCGGGCACTGCGTCCGGGTCGCGTACCAACTCTTCCCAGCGGCGAGCGATCGCTTCCATCGGCGCGGGCGGTGGCGTCCAGGGGAGTCCGCGCACGATTACGCCGCGGTTCGGAGCGTGCTCGATGAGCCCCTCAGACTCGAGCCGCCGAAACGCCTCCCGGACCGGCGTCTGCGAGACTCCCCAGCGCGCGGCCACCTCCTCCTGGCGAAGGTGTTCGCCCGCCGCGATGTTTCCCGAGAGGATGGCGCTTTGCAGCGCCTCGTAGACGACGTCGGCCTTTGTTCGCCCGCGGCCCTTCTGAATTGTCATACGAGTAAGGATAACGCGTGTGGAACGCGATTTGGGTGTTGGGGAAACAATCCTTTCTCCCGGTGGCCGCGCCTCGGCACGCAGTCCCCTGCGCCGCTATCCTGAGCGTATGCGCGTAGCTCGCGGGACCCTCCTTGCGTTCGCACTCTTTGCGGCCAGTTTCGCGCTCCACATCGTGGGTGGAGCCACGGACCAGGGCTGGCTGTTCGCAATTGCCGTCGTGCTTATCTACTTCTTTGCCGCCGGCTTCCCCTTCGTTGCCACTGTGCTCGCCGGGACGCCGCTCGGCCAACAGCAGCGGCAGGCCACCCTCGTGGTTGGCACTGTGGCCGGCGTCGCATTCACCTCCGCCGCCTATTGGGCCGCGAACGGCCGCAGTTTCGCCTGGTGGGAGATCCCGGCGGCAGCTATCTCCGTCGCGGTCGTCAGCGGCTTCCTGTTCGCTGTCAGCAAGCGCCGCTTCGGGTTATCGCTCAGCGCTGGCGAGCCTGCACCTCGTCCCGGCCGCTAGGCGGTTTGCCGCTCGCCGTTGCCGCCTGCTAGATTCCGGCTGCGACTTTTCTGACCGCTCGAACACGAACGGATCCCTAACCAGAGGTGCTCTCCCATGGCTCGTCGTCTTGCGCTCTCGATCGGGTTCACCCCCGATCCGGAGCAGTCCAAAGAAGTCATCGAACGCGTGAAAATTGCCGAAGAGGTCGGCGTCGAAGCCGTCTTCACGGCCGAAACCTGGGGCCGCGACCAGTTCTCGCTCCTCACCCGCATCGCCATCGAAACGAGCAAGATCAAGATCGGAACCGGCATCGCCCCGGTATTCGGCCGCTCCCCGGCCATGCTCGCCATGACCGCGGCGACGCTGGACGAGCTTTCCGGTGGCCGGGTCGTCCTCGGTCTCGGCACGTCCGGCGCGCGCGTCATCGAACACTGGCACGGCGAACCGTTCACCAAGCCGCTCACCCGCCTCCGCGAGTACGTCGAGATCATCAACATGATCGTGAGCGGCGAAAAAGTGTACTACGACGGCGAGATCTTCAAGCTCGAACGCGGCTTCAAGCTCCTCTTCGAACCCGTGCGCAAGCACATCCCCATCAGCATCGCCTCGATTTCGCCGAAGAGCATGCGGGATGTCGTGGGCGCGGTGGCCGACGCCTGGGAGCCCATCTACTGGCCGAAGTCGAAGTTCGTCGAAGGGAAGCAGCTCGTCGCCGAAGGTGCTGTGGAGAACGGCCGCGCTGCGGACGCGGTCGAGTGCTGGGCGACCATCACCACGGTCATCGAGCCCGACCCCGCGAAGGCGAAGCGTATGGCCGCCGGCCCAATCTCGTGGTACGTCACCAACATGGGTGACTTCTACCACCAGATGCTCACGCGTAATGGCTTCGGCGAAGAGGTCGCCGCGATGCGCAAGGTGGCCGAGACCCACAAGCCACTGCCGTTCCAGACGAACGATGAGCTCATGGCCGCCATGGGCGACCGCATGCTCGACGAAACCGCCGTCTACGGCGACCTCGAGACCGTTGCCATGGGCCTCGAAGAGCGCCGCCAGCTCGGCGTCGACATGCCCGTCATCTCGATGCCCCAGGCCAGCGGCACCCAGCTCGAGCGCATCCTCGGCACGCTCGTCAGCTAGCTGCTCTCGGTGTTTACCATGGTGGCCCACGCCCCTGGGCCACCATTCAGGCCGGCCGCCCCTGTTGGCCGGCCACTCCGGCGTCGGCTGCTGCCGCCACTGACAACCCTCTGCGATTCCGTTACCGTAGCCCCCAACGGCCCCCAACCCAGCAGGTGGGCTGTTTGGAGGCGACTGATGACGATGCGCTATCGCTACTCCATGTGGGACGGCACCCAGGAAGTGCCCGAAGTTGCCGCGGACGACATCCTCGACAACCTCACCGATGACCTGATGAACTTCGGCGATCTCCAGCACGCGCTGCGCAACTTGATGCAGCGCGGCATGCGCAACCCCCAGGGCCAGCGCATGCAGGGCCTGCGCGACCTGCTCCAGCAACTCCGGCAGCAGCGGCGCCAGCAGCTCGATCGCTTCAACCTCAACTCTGTCTTCGACGACATCAAGCAGAAGCTCGACGAGATCGTCGACATGGAGCGCGACACCATCGACCGCCGCCTCGACGAGGTGACCGGCGAACAAGGCGAGCAGCAGCCCGGTCAACAGGGCGATCAACAACCTGGTGGCCAGCCCCAGGGCCAACAAGGCCAGCAGCAGCCCGGCAACCAGCAGGGCGGCGAGCAACAGCCGGGTCAGCAGGGACAACAGGGTCAGCAAGGCCAGCAGGGCGGCCAGCAGAGCGAGTTCGCGGATATGCTCCGCAACATCGCAAACAAGAAGAAGGATTTCCTCCAGCAGCTCCCCGAAGACGTCGCCGGCCAGATGCGCGAACTTCAGAACTACGAGTTCATGGACCCCGAGGCGCAGGCGAAGTTCAACGAACTCCTCGAGTCGCTGAAGCAAGCGATGATGGAGACGTTCTTCAAGGACATCTACGACCAGATCAAGAACATGTCCCCGGAAGACATGCAGCGCATGAAGGACATGGTCCGCGACCTGAATCAGATGATGCAGGATCGCATGTCGGGCAAAGAGCCGGACTTCGACCAGTTCATGCAGCAGTACGGTGATCTCTTCGGCGATAACCCGCCGAAGTCGCTCGACGAGCTCATCGCGCAGATGCAGCACCAGATGGGCCAGATGCAGAGTCTGCTCGATTCGCTCCCGGGCGACATGCGCCAGCAGCTCCAGGACCTGCTCTCAGACAAGATCGGCGACCCCGAACTCCAGCAGGGGCTGAACGAACTCGCGCAGAACCTGGAGTACCTCTACCCCATGCGCGAGCTGCGCAGCCAGTACGCCTTCCGTGGTGAAGAGCAGCTCGATCTCCAG
>JALOAP010000214.1 GCA_023228745.1 Dehalococcoidia bacterium
TCGCGAGACCAGTGCCGTGGGTTGAGGAAGGAGTTGGAAGACGGGATCGGTCTGGACTGGCGGACGGGCGATGCGCCGGGCGAGGTTCACGGCGGCTGCGAGCTGCGCCGTGAAGATTTCGCCGGGTGGGAGCAGGAGCGCATGGTCGGCGCCAGCGTGGAGGAGCGCGGCGACCTGCGCGGGGGTTTTGCCGGTGGCGATGAGCAGCGGTCCTTCGGCGCCGTAGCGGGTGCGCCAGGTCGCGCAGAATTCGCTTGGTTCGCACGAAGGCCGGGGGCCGAGGAGCACGATGTTCGCGTGGGGCGAATGGGCAAGCGCCGTCGGCGCGGAGGCCCGCTCCACTGTCACGTCGGTGCCGTGCAGCGCACGACCGACGGCGTCCGCGAGGACGTCATCAGCTTCCACCAGCAAGATGTTCACTTGGTGCCCCGGCGTTGCGAAACAGGCTCACCTGTTCCAACGTCCCATGCTACCCGGGGGGTTACCGTGGGGCGCTAGGCATTTCCCCGGATTTTCCGTACTTACTGCGGATTCGCGATTGCGACGGCTGATTCCTCGTCTGCGCGCAGGGCGCCGATGCGGAGCTGGTGCCCTGCTTCCACACCGTCGGCGGCGCCCACCGGGAGTTCGATCACCCCGCGGGCGCCGCGTCCGCCGCCAGAGAGGCCGATCCACGGGCGGACCCGGCGGGCGACTTTGGTGACGCGCTGGTCCCGGTCGTAAAAAACGGCATCGATGGGGAAGCGCATGAACATCATGTGGATGGAGGAGCAGGGCTCGATGAGCAGGCCACGGCCGGCTGCGAGTTCGCCGCGGAGCATGAGGCCGCGGAAGCGCCCCCACCAACTGGTTGCCTGATCCAGATCTTCGACCAGCACCCGGCCGGCGGTTTCGTCCAGTACCTGGCTCACGCTGTGGTCTCCTCCTCGCGTTTGCGGCGACGGTATGCGAGCGCGCTGAGCGCTTCGAGGCAGACCCGGTGTGCCGCTTCGGCGGTGATGCCGGCCGGGTCATAGGGTGGCGCTACTTCCACGACGTCGAGCCCGGCGAGTTCGACCTGGAGCACGATCTGACGCACGGCGCGCAGCAGTTCGCGCGCCGAAAGGCCGCCCGGCTCCGGGGTCCCGGTGCCCGGTGCGAAGGCGGGATCGAGCACGTCGACATCCACCGAGAGGTAGATGAGGTCCGGGCCGTCGAGCGCCTGTTCGATCGCGTCGCGGAGGACGGCATCGAAGCCGCGCTCCTCGATCTCGCTCATGAAGTGCGAGCGCATCCCCTGCTGTTCCATCCAGGCGATGACGTCCGGTGGGGGCCAGTAGCCGCGCAGGCCGACCTGTACGAAGTTCTTCCCGGCGACGTGACCGTGCTCGATGAGCCGCCGCATGGGCGTGCCGTGGCTGAGCAAGGCGCCCCACGAGGTGTCCGCGGTGTCGGCGTGTGCGTCGAAGTGGACGATGCCCACGCGGCGGTCGTGGTGGTCGGCGACGACGCTGGCGGAAGGGTAGGTGATCGAGTGGTCGCCGCCGAGCACGAACGGGATGACGCCGGGCACCGCTTCATAGAGGGCACGTAACTTCGCGCGGATGGCGTCGTGGCTGCGCTCGATGTCGCCGGGGTAGCTCATAGCGTCGCCCGCATCGATGGCCGTGAGGTAGTCGAATGGTTCGATGCGGAGGGCGAGGTGGTGGAGGGCACCGAGCGTGAGGTTGCTGGCTGCGCGGATCGCTCGCGGGCCGAAGCGCGCCCCCGGCCGGTGGGTGACCGCAACATCGAAGGGCGCGCCGACGATGGCGACGTCGGGTGCGGCCTCGCGCAGGGCGTCGCTGTCTTCGATCCACGGCAGGTGGAGGAACGTGGGGATGCCCGCGAAGGCGGGCAGGCCGCGCGGGTCCTGCATGCGGTGATTGTCGATTGTCGATGGAGAATTGTCGATTAGCGATGGGATCGCTGTTGTCCACGGTCCCGGTAGGTGCAGGTGGCGTGTGACCGGAGCGGGGTGGTCCGGCCACGAGGGCCACGGCTACCGGGTGAGGAAGACCAGTTCGCCGCAGAGTCCGCAGAGCCGCCGCCCGGGGATGGGCCTGCGTCCGCCCGCATACACGAGCTGGAGCTCCTCGACCGGGTGCCAGCACCAGGTGAGCAGCGGCTCGGGCGCACGCACGGCCTGGCCATCGAGATCAGAACGTATGTTCGCCATAGGGTGCATGGTCGACGGCTGTCGCGCGAACGCCGAGCCCTGCATGTCACCCGGTAAGTGGGGTCGTGTGGTGGGGAGGGGCGGCGCCAGCGGGCACCCGGGCGTTACCTGGCCGGGTGGAGATCCGGGCCGGTGTTCGGGTTGCACTCGACCCCGGGGATCCCGCCGAGCGGTCCCGTCTGCCGTACGATCTGACCGAATGACTGGACACGGCCGTCGTCTGGCTCGTCGTTGAGCCCGGAGAAGCGGCAGATGGGCAGCGGCATCGGGAGGCCGGCGCTGGCGCCCGGGAGCCGACCTTTCGCTTTTCGCGTTGCGATTCCCGCCTCGTCAGACCCCGCGCTTGTCTCCCCAGATGAGGATGTGGAGCCGGGTACTAAAGCGGTAGCCGCGCTGTGTGCATAGTTCTGCCAGCCAGGGGCTGCGCTCGCCGAGTTCGGCAGCGCTGCGGCCTTCGGGCATGAGTACGATGCGTGCCGGCCGGATGCTGTACTCCTCGCGCAGCGCCTCTACCTCCTCGATGTCCGCTTCGTGCTGCACCACGAACTTGAAGTAGGCGTTGTCGCAGGTTGCGAACGTGGCGAGCGATGCAGGGTTCAGCCGCCGCAGCCCTTCGTTCCCGGAATGGGAAAGCTTCGGCGAGACGTTCCACTGGTCGACGAAGGGCTCGAGTTCGCCGGGCACGATTGTGCCGTTGGTTTCCACTTCGATGCGGTAGCCAGCCTCCGTGAGTTTGACCACGAGCGGCAGGAGCATTCGCCGCTGGATGAGCGGTTCGCCGCCAGTGATCACGACGTTCGTTGGGGGCAGCGCCGTAAGCGCCGCGAGCACATCGTCCGGGGTGCGCTCGGTGATCTGCTGTGCACGGTCGTAGCGCGACCAGTCCCAGGTGTAGGCGGTGTCGCACCAGGAACAGCGCAAGTTGCAGATGGCGAGGCGCACGAAGGTGCTGGGCAGGCCCATGGAGACACCCTCGCCCTGCACGGAGGCGAAGATCTCCGGCTCGCCGGAGGGCATGCGGGAGAGGAGCAGGCGATCCATCAGCGGGGCGCCAGGGCGGGGTCGGCGATGCCCGCCTCAGCGAAGCCCGCAGCGCGCAGGAGGCAGGAGTCGCAGCTACCGCACGGGTGGTCGCCACCGGCGTAGCAGCTCCACGTGTGCTCCAGCGGCGCGCCCACTTCGACGGCGTGGCGCACAATTTCCGCCTTCGACATCTCGATGATCGGGGCTTCGATCCGGAGGGGGATGCCGTAGGCGGTACCCACCTTGCTGCCCAGGTGGAGCACCCGCTCGAGCGCCTCGTAGAACTCGGGGCGGCAGTCCGGGTAGCCGGAGTAGTCGATGGCGTTCGCGCCGACGTAGACCGCCCCGGCGAGCGATTTCGGGTCGCGCCCGTCCTCTTCGATGAGCGATAACAGCCAGCTTTCGAGGGCGGCGGCGGCAACGGTCACGAAGAAGGTGTTCCGCAGCGGGACATACGTAATCGGGATATCCGCGGACATCTCAGCGGTAGGCCGATGTTCGGGCAAGGGGTGCTGTTCGAGCGAGGTGAGGGCCGAATGCGCGGCGATCTTTGCGTAGAACGAGGCGTCGGCTTCGAGCAGCGGGATGTCGAGCGCTTGCGCGACGGCGCGGGCCGAGGCGAGTTCGCGGAGGTGGCGCTGCCCGTAGGCGATGCTGATCGCACGGACCTCGTGACCTTCGCGCACGGCATGGGCGGCCACGGTGGTGGAGTCGAGCCCGCCCGAGAGAAGCACCAACGCCTGCATGGTTCGATTGTAGCGCCGCACCGGCGGCCGGCGATCTCGCGACACAGAATGACGCTGTGGGATGGTAGAGTCTGCCTCCCATGAAAATCGCACTCCTCTCCGACGTCCATGCCAATCTGGCTGCGCTCGAGGCGGTGTTGGCGGCCGCGCACGCCGCGGGAGCGGAGGCTGTGTGGAATATGGGCGACTCCGTCGGCTACGGTGCGGAGCCGGACGCGGTGGTGTCGCGCCTGCGGGAGGCGGGTGCTGCTTCGGTGATGGGGAACCACGACGCGGCAGCCATCGGCGTGCTCGGCCTCGAAGCGTTCAACCCGTTCGCTGCGGAGGCGGCCGGCTGGACTGCACGCACGGTCGCGCCGGAGACCGTGGCATTCCTCGCGGCGCTGCCGCAGGTCGAAGGGGATGGGAAGGTGACGCGGTGCCACGGGACGCTCGCCGATCCGCTCTGGCGGTACTTCGACAGTGTTGAGGCGGCGGAGGGCCATTTCGCGCTGCTGGAGACGCCCTGCTCGGTGGTGGGCCACACGCACGTGCCGCTCTTCGTGCGCAAGGGCGCGGGCGGGCTGGAAGCGAGCGGTGTGGGGAACGGCGAGAGCTTTGAGCTGGGCGAGGAGCAGGTGTGCCTGAACCCGGGTAGCGTCGGCCAGCCGCGCGACGGCGACCCGCGGGCAAGCTGGGCGCTGCTCGATACGGGCAGGCGGCGGGTCACGTACCATCGCGTCCCGTACGATATCGCCACCACTCAGCGCCGCATCCGCGCGGCCGGTCTGCCTGCTGTGCTGGCGGACCGCCTGGCACTGGGGCGCTGACCGCAGGAGCCACTCCATGTCCGAACCGATTCGCATCGCCATCACGTTCAAGCTGAGCCCGGAGCACGTCCGCCAGATCGAAGCGGTCGACCCGCGTATCCGGGTGGTCGACTTCCCGGTCGAGGTGCTCCGGCCCGACCTTTCCGTACCGGAGGAGGAGCGCGCCCGGGCGAAGCAGGCGCTTGCGGAGGTGGATGTCATCTTTGGGCCGAACTCCATCCCACCGGAGTTCGTCGACGCGGCTCCCGGGCTGAAGTGGTTCCAGGTGATCAACGCGGGCGTCGACCGGATGGCCGAGCAGGGGCTGCTGGGGCGCGACTTCGTGGTGACCAACGTCAGCGGGCTGGCGGCCGTGCCCATCGCGGAGTACGTCATCGGCACGATGCTGATGCTCTGCAAGGGGCTGCACACGTCCGTGCGCGACCAGTTGGAGCACAAGTGGAACTTCCGCTTCACGGCGGAGCTGAAGGGCCAGACCATCGGCATCGCGGGGATGGGCGCGATCGGGCGCGAGACCGCTCGCCGCGCGCGTGCGTTCGGGATGCGTGTGGTCGCCAGCCGCAGGACGGTGGCGCCCGGGCAGGTGGACGAGGACTGCGACCTGTTGCTGCCCTATTCGGAGCTCGATACGCTGCTGGCCGAGTCGGACTACCTGGTGCTCTGTGTGCCGCTCACGGCGGAGACGACCGGGCTCATCGGTGCGGCGGAGCTGGCGAAGATGAGGCCGACGGCGAGCATCATCAACATCGCCCGGGGCGCGGTGATCGACCAGGATGCGCTCATCCGTGCGCTGAAGGACGGGACGATCGCGGGCGCCGCGCTGGACGTGACAGACCCGGAGCCGCTGCCGCCCGAGAGCGAGCTGTGGGACCTGCCGAACGTCATCATCACTCCGCATATTTCAGGGGCGGTGGAACGCTACGGGACGCGGGCGACGGAGCTCTTCGTGGGGAATCTGCGCCGCTACGTGGCAGGTGAGGCGTTGGAGAACGTCGTCGACCCGGTGTTGGCGTATTGAGGGAGTGCCGATCACATCGCAAAAGAGCGGTATCGGTATTAAATTCCCGCGAACATTGACCCCACCGCACTT
>JALOAP010000215.1 GCA_023228745.1 Dehalococcoidia bacterium
CCGGCCAATACTTCCGAAACTGCTCGTTCACCACGCCATGGTACGAGACGCTGGCGGTTGCTGACCTGCCTGCGACAGCTCCGATGGAGCCTGCCCTGTCTCTCCATGTGCACACCCTACCGGCCGGTGTGGCCAGGGCAACCACCATATTTCATGACCGGAGCATCGTCGGCCCGCCCGCGCTTTTCGTGTCGCTGGGATATGCTACCCACCGCCACTTCAGCCGCGGAGAGAGACGATGCGCGTCGCCGTGAACAAAGAGAAGTGCCTGCGCAGCGGGCAGTGCATGTACATGCACCCAAAGATCTTCGACGAAGGGCCGGATGGCTTTCCCGTGGTCCTGGCCGAAGACGTGCCGGTGGAGTTGAAGGCCGAAGCCGAAGACGCCGCCGACATCTGCCCAAGCAGCGCAATCACCCTTGTCGAAGAGTAAGTACCACCTGAAGGAGGAGCCGATGGAGTTCCGGGACATCCGATACGAGGTGCGCGATGGTGTCGCGCGGCTCACGTTGAACAAGCCCGACCGCCTGAACGCACTGTCGTGGGGCACCTGGGCGGAGATCGAGTCCGCCACTGAGGCGGCGAACAGCGACGACGCAGTCAAGGCCGTCGTCATCACGGGGGAGGGCCGCGGCTTCTCCGCCGGCACCGACCTCACCGGCCAGGGGAACGAAGCCGACTGGCCGCAGCGGCCCTATACCGGTCGCCCCGGGAAGTACCGCTCGCGCTATCTCGGCACCGCCACCGTCTACAACTGCGTGAAGCCAACGATCGCCGCCGTGAACGGCGTGGCCGTCGGGGCTGGCTTCTCGCTCGCGATGGCCTGCGACATCCGTGTGGCCTCCGAGGCCGCCCGCTTCAGCGCCATCTTCGTGAAGCGCGCGATCGTCGCCGACACCGGCTGCACCTGGTTCCTCCCGCGAATCGTTGGGATGGAGCGCGCACTCGAGATGATGTACACGGGCCGCATGGTCGGCGCCGAGGAGGCGCTGCGCATCGGGCTCGTGAGCGAAGTTGTCCCCGCCGACGAGCTGGAGTCGCGCGCCATGGCACTCGCCACCGAGATCGCCCGCGGCCCCTCGCTCGCCGTCGAACTGAATAAGCGTCTCGCGCACGAAGGCCTGAACCGCGGCCTCGAAGAGCAGATTGAACTCGAGCAGTTCCTCCAGGGCATCACCCACGCCTCCGAAGACGCCGCCGAAGGCCGCAACTCCTTCCTAGAAAAGCGCGAACCCGTCTTCAAGGGACGATAGGGCCCAGGCTCAAGGTCAAGCGCGCAAGACGAACGCCAACTCACCCCCTCGCCCACCACAGTGGGAGAGGGGGTGGGGGGTGAGGGACGCCTCGCGGTAGTCGAGGCCCACCGCGGCCTCGGGACTCCAGCACCACGCCCCATCACCGCCACACTCGCTTACACCCAGGCCCAAGACCAAAGGGCGCAAGGTAAAACGCAACCCACCCTCTCGCCCACCACAGTGGGAGAGGGGGCCGGGGGCGTGAGGGACGCCCTCGGGGTAGTCGAGGCCCACTGCGGCCTCGGGACTCCAGTACCAACGCCCACCACCGGCCCACACTCGCGTACACCCAGGCCCAAGGCCAAAGGGCGCAAGGTAAAACGCAACCCCACCCCCTCACCCATCGCAGTAGGAGAGGGGGCCGGAGGTGAGGGACGCACTCCCCTCGCCCGTAGCCACGGGAGGCAGCGACACGGCCTGATGCGGCTCAGCCCCGCGGCAACGCCTTGAGCCTCGCGGCCTGTCGCGCGAGGTGGTCGCGTTCCGGGAGGCTGGTGGCCGACCGCGCCGCGTCGGCATAGAGCCGTGCTGCCGTTTCCCGGTCACCCTCACGTTCATGCAGGTATGCCGCGACCAGCCAGCCTCGCGGGTCCCGCGGAGGGTCGTCGGGCCACACGCGCATCGCCTCGACCAGGGCATCCTGTACTGCATCCTCGGCCGCCGCGAAATCGGCTCCGCGCCGGACGAGGATGCTAATCACCGTGGGAGTGAGGGTCCGCAGCAGGGCCTCATCCACCGTGCCTCACTCCGTGATGGTCGGAGGCTCGGTCAGGCATGGTCGAACCTCAAGCCACTCGTGGATCGGCTCCCCACCCGCGCCCGGGGCCGCCGACAGCTCGCCGGCCAGTTCGAGCGCCCTCTCGTGGGAGTCGACGTCGATCACCATCCAACCGGCGACCAGGTCCTTGGTCTCCGCGAACGGGCCATCGGTGACCGGGGGTCGCCCCTCTCCGTCGTAGCGGACCCATGTGCCCTCCGGTGAGAGCGCCTGGGTGTCCACGAACTCGCCGGTCTCCACGAGCCGGGCCGCGAAGTCTCGCATGTACTGGACGTGGGCCGAGAATTCCTCCGGCGTCCATTGGTCCATGGGGACGTTGTTCACCGGCGCTGGGGCGCCCCGGTAATGCTTGAGCAGCAGATACTTGGCCATAGTGCTCTCCTTCGTGTGTTACGGCCGGCCGTGGCCGTGTTCACTCAGGGGACGGAGTCGCGCGCAAGTTCTCGACATTCGACCCGAGATATTGCTAGCCCACTCCATGATGCTGCCTGCGCCGCGCGTGGCGAAAGTGGTCTTTCGCAGGCATACGACCGAGATTAGTTGGTGGCTTCAGGGAGCCCATGTTGACCCGGACCCGGCCCTCGGTTGGCGACTGGCTACCAGGCCTTCTGCCCCTTCTGCCCGCCCACGAGCACCCCTCCCGGTGCATCGCCACCGGCGCCGTTGGTGGCGGGCTGCTCCTTCTCAGCCTCCGCCTTCGCGGCGTCGTCCTTCGCCTGGGGCCGGGCGGGCATCCGGATGCTCCAGCGGCGGAACTTCTCCTCGATCCGCGGGCTGCCTTCGCGTTCGTCCCGTTCGCGCCGGTCACGAACGAAGTCTTCCCTCGTGCGTCCGCCGATCTGGCTGGTGTGACAGAGGATCGCATCGACCTTCGTCTCCCAGTGGTCCGTGATGTCGACGACGTAGTCCGGGTTGTCCGTCCCCGCGAGCAGGATCTCGTTCACCTGGTGCGATTCGAGCCCATCCTCTTCGTGTTGCGGGTAGAAGAGACGGTCGCGCACGAGCGGGTAGATCGCGTCGGCCGTGACCGTTCCCACGTTCCGATGGTCGCGATGGTTGAAGCTGTGCCGGAACGCGTCCCAGGTGATCACGACGTCCGGGCGGTAGAGCCGCAGCAGCCGCACGATCTGGCCGCGCAACTCCTGCTCATCCACCGTGAAACCGTCCGGATAGCCGAGCAGGATGACTTCCTTGACGCCGAGTACCCGGCACGCCGCGCGCTGCTCCTCCTCCCGGGTGGCCGCGAGCTTCTCCGGGTGCATCGTCGGGTCGTGCGTCCCTTTGTCGCCGCTCGTGACAAGGACGTAGAACACATCCCAGCCCTCCGCGCACCATTTCGCCACTGTCCCGCCGCAGAGGAACTCCGCGTCGTCGGGATGGGCAACGATGACCATCGCGCGGCCCGGCCCTTCGATCGGCGGCAGCTCCTGGCCGGGTGCGTCGGCCGGCGCCGACGGTCCCTCGGTCTTCGGTGCGATGCCGCTGCCCTCTTCGCCCCGGCGCAACAGCGCGGCCTGGAGCTTCTTGAGTCGTTTCTTGTTTTTCCTGTTCATCTGCTCCCCGTGGACGGCGTGCCCGCTCCGGCACGGCAAAGAGCCGCCGCCATCTCCCCTGGGCGGCGCTCGTTTCGCCCATCCTACAGGACGGCCCGGGAGCTATGTCTGTTGCCCGCGCTCCCGCCATGCACCGTAGAGAAAGCCCGCGCCGTAGCTCGCGTGCATCGTGGCCATGGCGGCGAAGGCGAGCAGCGGGTGGGCGCCGTGCTTTTGCGCCGCTTCCCGCGAAGTGACCACGCCGCCGACGACATACGCGGCCGCCAGCCCACGCAGGAGCCACTTCGCCGGGCGCCAGAAGCGTCCGAGCAGGTAGAGCGCCGGTCCCCCCGCGACCATCGCAGAAGGTACGAAGTGACGTGGCTGAAGCGGCCGGCCGCGCGACAGGAGTGTCCCCTTCGCGGCACCGTATTCCCAGTACTGGTACGCCAGCGCCTTCAGGGTCTGCCGCGGGTAGTAGGTGCTCCGGATCTCTGGCACCAGCACGATGCGGCCTCCCGCTTCGACCAGCCGCGCGTTGTAGCTATCTTCGTCCGCACCGTCGACTGTTTCGTCGAACTCCCCGAGTACTTCCCAGACGCGGCGGTGGTAGCAACCGAAGGGCACGGTATCGACCTCGGCCTCGGTATCGGCGTAGCGGAACTTCGCATTGCCCACGCCGAACGGCGACGACATCGCCGCCGCGATCGCACGGCCCACCGTGCCCTCGCCCACCGTGTCGATTGGACCGCCGACACAGGCCGCGCCCGTTCGCCGCAGCGCCGCGACCGATTCCTTCACGAAGTCGCGCCGGACGACGCTGTGGGCGCCGATGATGATCCAGCAGTCGCCCGTCGCGGCCGCCATCCCGGCATTCAGGCCGCCCACGGTGATGCGCTTCGGGTTGTCGACCAGTTCGAGGCGGCGGAATGGCAATGGATAGTCGCGGACCAATTCCCGCGTGCGATCGGTGCTGCCGCCGTCGGCCACGATGACCTCGATCCCGTCGGCGCCGTAGTCCTGTGCAGCGAGCGAATCGAGCAGCGCCACGATGTATCGCTCTTCGTTCAAACACGGGATGACGATGGAAACGAGCGGGCGTTCCGGCAGCGGGAGCGGCCCCGCCAGGCTTCGGTCAGTCGTCGCGGTCATGCAGGAAAGCGTACGGCCCCCCGGTGTGACGCGCGAGGCACGGCGCACCGGGCACCCTGGCACCGGCGACTCTACCTGCTGTGCTGCTTCTCGTGTTCCAGGGCCGCGTGCTCTTCGAGGTGGTGCACGAGGTCGTGCAGCTCCTGCACCTTCCGGTCGAGCTCGTTCATGCGCTCCCACTCCGGGTCCGGCAGGCGCTGGATGACGCCGTTCGACTCGTCGTGATAGGCCACGATGTGTCCCGGCACCCCAACGATGGTCGCCTTCGCCGGCACATTCGTTACGACCACAGAGCCCGCTCCCACCCGAGCATCCTCACCAATTTCCACCGCGCCGATGATCTTGGCGCCTGCGCCAACAACCACACCGTCGCGCAGCGTTGGGTGGCGCTTCACACGCCGGGTGCTTGTCCCGCCGAGCGTCACTCCCTGGTAGAGGGTGACATCGGCCCCGATTTCGCTTGTTTCACCGATGACCACGCCCATGCCATGGTCGATGAAGAACCGCGGTCCGATGGTGGCCCCCGGGTGGATTTCGATGCCAGTCAGGAAGCGGGCGACGTGCATGATGCCCCGCGGCAGGAGCGGTACCCCGCGCCGGTGGAGCGCGTTGGCAAGCCGATGCGCCAGGCGCGCGTGGAACCCGGGATAGAACAGGACGACCTCCGCAGCGCTGCGGGCCGCCGGGTCCCGCTTCAGTGTCGCCTGGATGTCTTCGCGGATCTCTCGAAGCATGTGGAAAGCGTAACAGGATGGGCGCTCCGCCGTGAGAAAGTTGCCCGCGCCGCCTGGGCCGGCGAGCCACGCCCAGCGCACCCATGGCATTGCCATCCCTGCTGGGCATGCCGCAGAGCGTGCCGGATGCGTACTCGACTGGCACGCACCCGTAATCCCCCGCCGCACGCCGTCACCCCGCTGCCTGTGAGCCCACGCTAGGCTGGGCGAGTGATCAACCTGCCGCTTACCACCCCACGGAGTGATACGCTTGGCTGACCGCCGCAAATACGACGCGGTCGTTGTCGGCTCCGGCCCGAATGGCCTTGGGGCTGCGGTGACGCTCGCGCGGGAGGGCTACTCCGTGCTCGTGCTCGAGGCGGGAGACACCAT
>JALOAP010000216.1 GCA_023228745.1 Dehalococcoidia bacterium
GATCTGGACGAGCACCCAGGGCGCCTTCGTCGTCCGTGCGCAGGTGGCCGAGGTCCTTCGTCTGCCAATCTCGAAGATTCGCGTCATCCCCATGGAAATCGGCGGCGGCTTCGGGGGAAAAATCCCCATCTACCTGGATCCCGTCGTCACGCTCCTCTCGAAGAAGAGCGGCCGCCCGGTGAAGGCCACCATGAGCCGCACCGAGGTCTTCGAGGCCACCGGTCCCACGAGCGGGACACACATCACCATCAAGATGGCCGAGAAAGGTGGCCGTATTACGGCAGTCAAGGCGAACCTCGCCTACGAAGCCGGCGCCTACCCCGGCTCACCTGTCGGCGCCGGCGCCATGACCATGCTTTCGCCCTACAACGTCGAAAACTTCGAGATCGACGGCTACGACGTGGTCGTGAACAAGCCGAAGACATCGGCCTACCGCGCACCGGGCGCACCGGCTGCCGCCTTCGCCACCGAGACTGCTATTGACGAACTCGCGAAGGCCGCAGGGGTCGATCCCTTGCAGTTCCGCCTCTCGAACAGCTCACGCGAAGGCACCCGCATGGTCAACGGCGCGCCCTTCCCGCGCGTCGGCCACGAGGAGTGCGTCCAGGCCGCACTCGCCTCGCCCCACTACAACGCTCCCATCGAAGGCCCAAACCGCGGCCGTGGTGTTGCCTCCGGGTACTGGTTCAACGCTGGCTTGCAGTCCAGCGTTGCAGTCTCGGTGAACCCGGACGGAACCGTGAATCTGACTGAAGGGTCGACGGACATCGGCGGCACCCGCGCTTCACTCGCCATGCAGCTTGCCGAAACCCTCGGGATTCCCTATGAGGACGTGAAGCCCTGGGTCGCGGACACCGACTCCGTCGGACATAACGATGTGACCGGTGGGAGCCGTGTGACCTTCGCCAGCGGCATGGCCACCTACGAGGCGGGCATGGAGGTCCGCCGGGAGATGGTCGCCCGGGCCGCAGGGCTCCTCGACGTTCCCGTGGAAGACCTCGTGTACGAAGACGGTGAGGTCCGCTCCACGAAGAACGAGACCAAGCGCATGACCTTCAAGGAGATCGCCGCGAAACAGGGCCGGACTGGCGGCCCGATCGTGGGCCAGGCGTCGCTGAACGCGCGCGGCGTCGGCGGCGCCTTCGGAACTCACATCGTCGATGTCGAAGTCGACCCGGATACCGGCAAGACCACCATCCTTCGCTACACAGCGGTCCAGGATGTGGGCCGGGCCATCCACCCGTCCTACGTCGAAGGGCAAATCCAGGGTGGTGCCACGCAGGGCATCGGCTGGGCGCTCAACGAGGAGTACTACTACAACGAAGATGGCTCCCTCGCGAACGCCAGCTTTCTCGACTACCGCATGCCTACCACGCTGGATGTCCCCATGATCGACACGATCATCGTGGAGGTGCCGAACCCCGGCCATCCGTACGGGGTACGCGGGGTCGGCGAAGTGCCCATCGTCCCGCCCCTCGCGGCCGTCGCCAACGCGGTCGCCGAGGCGACCGGCCAGCGCTTCACCGACCTGCCTATCTCGCCTCGCCGCGTCGTCGAAACACTGCACGGCCTCGAGTAGGCTCAACTTCGCGAACAAGGACGCTGGGCGCACTTCTGGAGTGCCCGGCGTCAGCAGGTGTGTCATGGCAAACGTCGTGATTCCCGCGCTACTGCGCGACCTCTGCGGTGGCTCGCCCCAACTGCAGGTGCCGGCTGCGAATCTCCGGGAGCTGCTCCACGCCCTCGACCGGCGCTGCCCCGGCTTCTACGCCCGCGTCGTCGAAGACGGCCATGTACGCCCCGAACTGGCGATCGCCATCGACGGCGAAGCCGCCGACTACCCGCTCCACGAACCCCTCCGCCCCGGCGCCGACGTCACCATCGTCCCCGCAATCGGCGGCGGACAGCGCGAAACAGCTAACAGCTAAGCAGCCAACAGCTACTCCATTTCGCCCCAGTTCCGCCCCTTTTTCACATCCACCTTCAGGGGGACGCGCATCTCGAGGCTCGCTGGCATGATCCGCGTGGCGAGTTCCGTCACGTGCTCCACCTCATCCGCCGGGCACTCGAAGATCAGTTCGTCGTGGATCTGGAGGATCATGCGGCTGGCCAGTTCACGGTCTCGCATCTCCTCATCGATGCGGATCATGGCTACTTTGATGATGTCCGCCGCCGTGCCCTGGATGGGCATATTGATCGCTTCCCGCTCGGCGGCGCTCCGCACCTGGAAGTTCGTGCTGTGGATGGACGGCAAGTACCGGCGCCGCCCGAATACCGTCTCGGCGTAGCCCTTCTCGCGCGTATCCGCGAGCGTCGACTTCTGCCACTCCGCGATGCCGGGGAAGTTCTCGAAGTAGGAGCGAATGAACGCGTCGGCCTCCTCGCGGGACATCCCCGTCCGTGACGCCAGTCCGAATTCGCCCATGCCGTAGGCGATGCCGAAGTTCACCATCTTCGCCGTGTCGCGCATCTGCCGCGTGACTGCCTCCGGCTCCACGCTGTAGACCCGCGCCGCCGTTGCACGGTGGATATCCTGGTCGGCAAGGAAGGCGTCGATCAGCCCCTGGTCGCCAGTCACATGCGCCAGCACCCGCAGCTCGATCTGTGAATAGTCCACCGCGACGAACCAGGGGTCCTCATACCCGGCGGCCACGAATGCCCGACGGATGTTCCGCCCCGTGTCCGTCCGTACCGGGATGTTCTGCAGGTTGGGCGCGGTGCTGCTCAGACGGCCCGTCGCGGCCACTGTCTGTTGGAAATCCGTATGAATGCGCCCGTCCTCGGCAACCTCCGCAGGCAGCGCATCGAGGTAGGTGGACTTCAGCTTGGTCAGTCCGCGGTAGTCGAAGATGAGGTCGATGATCGGGCTCACTGGGCGGAGCGACTCCAGCGCCCGCTGGTCGGTCGAATAGCCTTGCGTCGTCTTCCGCGTCTTCGGCAGCCCCAGCTCGTTAAAGAGCACGTCACTGAGCTGTTGCGGGCTGCCGATGTTGAATTCGTGCCCCACCATGTCGTAGATCTCGCGCTCGAACCGGGCGATGTCGCCCGACATTTCCTGCGCAATCTGCCGCAGGACGCTGATATCCACGGCGATGCCCCGGCGCTCCATGCGGAAGAGCACCGGTACGAGTGGCATCTCCATCTCCGCGAACAGCTTCCACTGACCTCGCTCGTTCAGGTGCGCCTCGAGCTGCGGCCGGATACGCAGCAGCATCTCCGCCTGCTGGCACGCGAACTCGGCCACTTCCGTGACGCTGCACTGCGAAAGCGGAATCGCCTTCCGCCCGGTCCCCGTGAGCGTCTGCAACGACGTTATCTCGATCCCCAGCCGTTCGTTGATGAGTGAGTTCAGGGTCGACGAGGTCTCGCCAAGCAACCACGCAGCGATGGACACATCGAAGTCCGCCCCCGCGAGCTCCTGCTCCTGCGCTGCCAGCAGGTGCATCACTGCCTTGACGCTGTAGGCCGTCTTCGCGATCGCCGGGTCGGAGAGGATGGGCCCCAGTTCGCCCAGCACTGCACCTTTCGAAAGTTGCTCACACTCCTCGTCGAGCCGCGGTACATGCCCGACCGGGACGTACCAGGCACGCCCCGGCTCTGTCGCGAACGAAAGGCCCAGGAGCAATTCGTGTCGTGTATCGCCAGTGGTGGAAAAGCCCGCGACGGCGATGCTGCTCGCCTTCCGAAGCTCCTCGCCGAGGGCCCGCAACCCCGCCTCATTCGAGACGGTCGTGTAGTCGAGAGGAACGTCGCTGGCGGCCTGTCGTGCCGCTGTTGGCTGGCTGCCGAGCACATCGTTCAGTCGCTGTGCCAGCACTCGGAATTCGAGCTCCCGGAAGAGCGCGGCCACGGCTTCGTAGTCGTAGTCCCGCACGCGGCACTTCTCGAGGTCGAAGTCGATGTCGAGGTCCGTGTGGATCGTGACGAGCGCCTTGTTCCGCCGCGCCAGCTCCTCGCCCGCAATGAGCTTCTTCTTCAACGCCGGCTGCTTCACTTCGTCGATGCGCTCGTAAATCTGCTCGACCGTGCCGAATTGGCGAATCAGGTCGGTCGCCGTCTTTTCGCCAATGCCCTTGATGCCCTCGACGTTGTCGCTCGTGTCACCCTTCAGCGCCTTGTAGTCGATCATGTACCGCGGGCTGAAGCCGTAACGCTCGGCTGCGCGCTGCTCGTTGTAGTCGACCGTGTCGCGCTGATACGGGCGGAACATGAACAGGTTCACGTTGGGCCCGATGAGCTGCACCAGGTCCGTATCGAGCGTTGCGATATAGGTCTCGACTCCCTCTTTCGCAGCCTGCTTCGCAATCGTCCCTGCGACATCGTCCGCTTCGTATCCCGGCACCTCGAAGATGGGGATGTTGAACGCTTCAAGTAGCTGCCGCACGCGCTTCATTTGCTTCAACAACTCGTCGGGCGTCTCGCGCCGTGTCGCCTTGTACTCCTCCGCTGCCTCGTGGCGGAACGTTTTCCCCGGGGCGTCCCAGGCCGCACAGATGTGGGTCGGCTTGAGCTGGTCGAGCACACGGATGAGCGTCTCCGCATAGCCGTGGGTGGCGAAGGTGAGTTCCCCTTTCGAGCTCATGAGCGGATTGGGCATGTTCGCAAGGGCGAAAAATGCGCGGAACAGGATGCCGTGGGAATCGAGGATGACGAGGCGGGGCTTCTGGTTCGCAGGCGTAGACACGAAGGGATTATAGGGCCTCGACTCTCCGCTGCCCCGGCCTGCTCCCGCTCCGAAGCGTCAAGGCGGCCGGCACAGTGGCAGCCGGCAGCGCCCATTCTCCATGACGCGCGTACAATTGCTTCCCAACACCATCTGCGCACGGTGGACTCGCTCCACCTGGCCGCTGCCCTCCAGCTCTCTGATGATCTCGACGAGCAGGTCATCCTCGCAGCGTTCGACCAGTGGTTGGCGAACGCCGCGATTTCCAGAGGACCTGCAGGTGTGGCCAGGCGAGTCCCCCAAGGAGTGAACATGGACTTCCATCTGAACCCGGAGCAGGCTGCCTTCCAGCAGCAGGTCGCCAGCTTCATCGAGAACGAACTCCCGTCCGGCTGGGACGAAGAGCACGAGACGATCGAAGAGCGCCTGGTCGTCGAACGCCAGGTCATGAAGAAGCTCGCTGCGCACCAGTGGCTTGCCCTCCCCTGGCCAAAGGAATACGGCGGCATGGGCGCAACCCCCATGGAGCAGCTCATCTTCAACGAGCAGATGGCCTACTTCCGCGTCCCCGGCATGGTCAACATGGGCGTCGCCTGGGTTGGCCCGGTCGTCATGCTCTACGGCACCGACGAGCAAAAGGAGCGGTACCTCTCCCGCATCGCCGATGGCACCGACATCTGGTGCACCCTCTACTCCGAACCGGGCGCCGGTTCGGACCTCGCCGCCATGCAGACGCGCGCCGTCCGCGATGGCGATGAGTGGGTGATTAATGGCCAGAAGATCTGGACCAGCTTCGGCCACTACGCTGACTGGGGTTGGCTCGCCGCACGCACCGACCCCGACGCCCCCAAGCACAAGGGCCTCTCCACCTTCGCCATCGACATGAAGACGCCCGGCATCACCGTTCGCCCGCTGGTGAACATGGCCTCGAGTCACGAGTTCAACGAAGTCTTCTTCGAAGATGTGCGCGTTCCCGCTTCCGCGCTCGTGGGCGAAGAGAACCGTGGCTGGTACCACGTTGCCGTTGCCCTCGACTTCGAACGCTCCTCCATCGGCGCCACATCGACGGCGCGGCGTAGTGTCGATGAGCTCGCCGCACACCTCCGGGATAACCCCGAAGCGGCGACGCTGCCTCTCCGCCACCGCCTCGCCGACCACGCCATCGCGGTCCAGGTGCTCCGCAA
>JALOAP010000219.1 GCA_023228745.1 Dehalococcoidia bacterium
AGCTCACGGCCCAGCACATCGGCCAGTAACGTTGGACGCGCACCGTGAAGCGGCGGTACGCTCACGGGCGTGACTACGACCGACATCGAAGCCTTGCTCGAAGCTCGCGGAGCGCTCCTCCGCGGGCACTTTCAGCTTGCCAGTGGCCGCCACGCCGACACCTACATCGAAAAGTTCCGCATCCTCCAGTGGCCCGACGTCACGTCCAAGCTCTGCGAACTGGTTGCCGACCGCTTTCGCGGCGAAACCAATCTGGTTGCCGGCCCCACCACGGGCGGCGTCATCCTCGCCTACGAAACCGCCCGCCACCTCGGCCTCCGCAGCATCATCGCCGAGCGAAAGGAGGACGGTGAGGGCCGCGAGTTCAAGCGCGGCTTCGAGGTTGGGCCCGGCGACCGCGTCCTCATCGTCGACGACATCCTCACCACCGGGGGCTCCGTCCGCGATGTCATCGCCGCTGTCCGCGAGCGCGGCGCCGAGGTGGCGGGCATCGGCATGCTTGTCGACCGCACCGGTGGCCGTGTCGACTTCGGTGTCCCCTTCTTCGCCTGCCTCACGGTCGATATCGCTTCCTGGCGACCGGAAGAATGTGCACTCTGCGAGCAGGGCGTCGAGCTCGTCGTCACCTAGCTGTACCGGGCTGCGAATGCCCGGGGGAGTCGCCCGCTGGCCCAGAGGCAGCTTCCGTTTCGCAATGACGGGGCATCGCCCGTAGCCCTTCGCCGTCCGACAATGACGGGAACATAACGAGGACGTCCCACCGATGATCATTCACATGGCCCCCGGGGCCACGCCCGACGAAACGCAGCGCGTCATTGACCGCATCATGCGCGATTACGCCCTGCGCTGCGAAACCATCGTCAGCGACACGACCGTTATCGGCGTCAAAGGCGTTACCAGCATCGTCGATGAGGCCCGCATCTCCGAGCTGCCCGGCGTCGACCGCGTCATCCGCATCACCGTCAAGTACAAGGATGCGAGCCGCGCCTTCCACGGCGAAGACACCATCATCAACGTGGGCGGTGTGCCCATCGGCGGGCAACACCTCACCATCTTCGGAGGCCCCTGCGCCATTGAGACCGAGGCCCAGGCACTTGCCTCCGCGCGGCTCGCGAAAGACGCCGGTGTGGACATCCTGCGCGCGTTCGTCGACAAGTCCCGGACCAGCCCCTACGACTACCGCGGCCTCGCCCTGGACCGCGGCCTCGAAATCGCACGCGCGATGAAGGATGAGACTGGCCTCCCGATCGTCAGCGAGCTGATCGACCTGCGTCATCTCGACGCCTTCCTCTCCGCCGGGGTGGACATCATCCAAATCGGTGCGCGCAGCGCCCAGTACTCCCCCCTGCTCGAAGAACTCTCCCGGATCGATGTCCCCGTCGTCCTGAAGCACGGGTTCGGCAACGACATGAGCGAGTGGCTCTGCGCCGCGGCGTACATCATGTCAGGCCTCGACCGCGAAGGGCGCACGGTCGGCCGCGGCAACAAGAACGTCATCCTCTGCTACCGCGGCATCAAGTCCTTCGAAAGCGAAACCCGCTTCGCAGCCGACGTCTCTATGATCCCCCTCGTGCGGCAGCGCTCCCACCTGCCCCTCCTCGCCGACCCGAGCCACTCCTCCGGCGACAAGAAGCTGGTCGAGCGTGTGACCTACGGGTTCGTTGCCGCCGGCGCCAACGGCGTCGAATTCGATATCCATTCGAACCCCGCCGAAGCGCTCTGCGACGGCAAGCAGGCCGTCGGTGGTGGCGAAGCGGGCCGCATCGTTCGCTTCGCCCGCGAGATTCACAGCATGCTCACCGGCGTTGGCTACGAAACCGGCACAGCCTTCCCCGTCGCCGCCAAGTAAACGCACAGCTCCCTTCTCCCGCCAGCAGGAGACGGCCGGGGGATGAGGGAGAAGGGCGGAGGGATGAGCGCCCTACCGCGCGCGCACTGCGGAGATGTCCGCTCGGCTCAGGCCGATCGACTCCAGGTAGCCCTCCGCGTCGCCCCAGCGCATCCCGATGAACGCCAGCGTCGCGGCCATGTCCTCCGCGTTCGAGGCCATCAGCTGCTCCGCGCGCTCCTCCGAGACACCACGTTCGGCCATCTTGGGCTCCCACCCCGATCGCCAGGGCCGCAGGAGTTCCGCTGAGCGCGTGTAGTCCTCGATGATGTCAGCGTTGCCTACGCCGGCCAGTTGCAACAACAGCGCCGCCGCCACACCGGTACGGTCCTTGCCCGCCGCGCAATGGAACAGCACCGCCCCCTCGCGCCGGGCCACAGTCTCGAACAGCGTCCGGTAGGCACGCGCTCCCTCTTCGAGGAAGTGCTCGTAGACCTTCGCGAAGCCCGGGAACTCCTCGCTCAGCCCCACGGGTGAGGCGTCCTCTTCGAACACCGGCGCATGCACCACGTCGATCCCCGCGTACCGGAGGTCCGGCGTGGCTTCGCGTTCCCGCTCGGCACTCGACCGAAAATCCACCACGGTGCTGACGCCTATCTCCCGCAGGTTGCCCACACCCGTGTGCGTGAGCCGATGGAGGCTCGCACTCCGGATCAGCTCGTGGCTGCTTTCCTTGCCGTTCCTGGTGCTGTATCCACCGAGGTGGCGGACGTTGAAGGCGATCTCGATATCAATGTCGCGTGTCGCGAATGCAATCACCATGTCTCTACGATCACAGCGTGCGATGAAGGCACTGTTAATGCAAGAACAACAGTTCGCGAACGGGGGAAGCCACGCACCACTTCCCCTATCCTGTACCCTGCCCATCCGCGGCAGGAGTGCAACCATTGATTGACCGCGACCGCATCGTTCGCACCTTCCTCGATCTCATCGCCATCGACTCACCCTCTGGCGACGAAGACGCCATCGCCGCCGACCTCGAGGCCCGCCTCCGTGCCCTTGGGCTCGAAGCCTGGCAGGACGCCGCGGGGAACGTCCTCGCTCGCCGGCCCGGCCAGGGCGACCCGCTCCTGCTCTCCGCGCATATGGACACCGTCGAGCCCGGACGCGGTATCACACCCGTCTGGGACGGCCCGGACATCATCCGGAGCGACGGCACGACCATCCTCGGCGCCGACAACAAGGCCGGTTGCGCGGTCATCCTCGAGGTCATCCAGTCGGCCACCGAAGACAACGCCACAACCCGCCCGATCGAAGTGGCGATCTCCCGCGGCGAGGAAGTCGGTCTCGTCGGCGCCCGTGACATGGACTACAGCCAGCTCTCGGCAAAGGTCGCCATCGTTATCGACAGCGGCGGCCCGCCGTCATCCATCCAGGGACAGGCCCCCTATCACTACACGTATACGGTCGAAGTGCATGGAAAATCCGCCCATGCCGGTCTCGAACCGGAGAAAGGTGTGCCCGCCATCCACATCGCCGCCGAGACGGTCCTCGGCATGCCGCAGGGCCGTATAGATGCCGAGACCACTGGCAACGTCGGTACCATCAGCGGCGGTCTCGTCCGCAACGCCGTCCCCGACCACGCCCGCATCGAGGGCGAGATGCGCAGTATGGAGTTCGAGAAGGTCGAGGGCCTTGTGGCGCATGCGAAGGACCACCTCGCGGAGGTGCAAGGGCGGTACCCCAACGCCCGCATCGAGAGCGATTTCGCGCTTGAATACCCCGGCTATCGCCTTGAGCCCGGCGACCCGGCAGCCGGCCTCGTTTTCGGCGTCCTCCGCGACCTCGGTTTCACGCCCGACCCCCAGCCCGTCGGCGGCGGCACCGATGGCAACATCTTCCGGGGCAAGGGCATCGCTGCAATCGTTATTGGCCGCGGCGGCTACAACCAGCACACCAGGGACGAATACCTCGTCATCCCGGAAATGCTCCAGTGTGCGCAGGTCGTCGAAGCAGCGGTACGGAAGGTCGAGCCCAGCTAGGGGGCACGGACGCGGGACGCCGGTTTCCACCTCGTCCCGGTTCAGGCTATGGTTGGCGTCATGGCCAAGGATGAGTCATTCGACATAACCACTGGCGCCGACCTCCAGGAGGTCGACAACGCGCTCAACCAGGCACGCCGCGAAATCGCCAACCGCTTCGACTTCAAGGGCGTCCTGGCCGACATCGACTACGACCGCAACGCCGCGAAAATCACCATCCACACGACCGACGACTATAAGCTCGACGCCATCTGGCAGGTTCTCGTCCAGCGGATGATCGCGCGCAACGTCCCGGTCAAAAATCTGAACCGCGGCACCGTCGAGAAGGCCTCCGGTGGCACCATCCGCCAGGAGATCACGCTCACCCAGGGCATCGAGACCGACATCGCCAAGAAGATCGTGAAGTTTATCAAGGACCAGAAGTTCAAGAAGGTTCAGGCCCAGGTCCAGGGCGACGCCGTCCGTGTCTCCTCGCCCAGCCGCGACGAACTCCAGAACGTCATCCAGGCGGTGAAGGGACAGGACTACGGCATCGAGCTCAAGTTCGGGAACTACCGCTAGCGCGTTGGGCCGGGCTCACTTCCCGGCCGACTTCGCCCCGACCTCCGCCATCGCCTCGCCGAGGCGCTGGACCCCCTCCTCGATGTCCTCCATCGCAACGTAGCTGAACGCCAGGCGCAGGTGGTTCGTTGCCTGCCCATCCGCGAAGAACTGTGGCCCCTGCCCAATGATCACCCCGCGCTGCATCGCCGCCTGCTGGACGGCATGCGAAGCGAGGTCCGGCCGCAACTGCAGCCAAAGGAAGAATCCACCCTGCGGCTGCTGGTAGGTGCAGTAGTCCGCGCAGTACCGGCGCAGCGCATCCTCCATCCGTTCGAGCTTCCGCGCATAGATGCCACGCAGGTTCACGATGTGCCGCTCGAGGTCGCCGTTCCGGATCATCTCCGCGATCACTCGGCCAAGGAACACGCTCGACCCCATGTCGTAGCGCAGCGCCGCGATTCGCGAAATAAGCGGCGCCGGTCCCATCGCCCAGCCCATCCGCAGCCCGGTGGCGATGATCTTCGAAAAACTCGATACCTTGATCGCCTGCTCCCCGCCGCTCAGCGCGAACAGCGACGGAGGCGGGTTCTCGCGGAACCAGAGTTCCCCGTACGCGTCGTCCTCCAGGATCAGCGTGCCGTGCTCACGCGCCAGCTCGATCATCCGCTCGCGCCGGTCCAGCGGCAGGGTACAGCCCGCCGGGTTCTGGTGCGTGGGGATGCAGTAAATGAACTTCACGCGCCTCCCCGCCTGCGCCGCGCGGTCGAGCTGCTCCTCCAGCCCATCCACCCGAAGTCCGAGTTCGTCCATCGGCACCGCATACTGCTCCGCCCCGAAGGACCGGATGGTCCGCATGCTCCCGGGGAAGTTCGGGCTCTCCGTGAGCACGATGTCGCCCGGGTCCAGCAACGTCTCGCACACAGTCCCGATCCCGTGCGCCGAACCGGACGTGACCATCACCTGGTCGACGCCCACCGGGATCCCCTCGATGCCACTCGATCGCTCCGCGATCGCCTCTCGCAGCGGTTGCGGCCCGAACGTGCCACCGTACTCGAGCGCCTCTTTCTGTTCCCGGTCGATGACCGTCCGTGCAGCTCGGAGCAGCGCCTCCCCCGGCAACGAGGGAATGTCAGGAAGACCGCCCGCGAATGAGATCACTGGACCTGCGTCCGGGCGAGCCGCAGCCCATACCGATGGCCCAAGGATCTTCGAGCGGCGGCTAACCAACTCCTCGATGCGTGTGTCGTCCCAATACGAGTGCGGCTGTTCGCTCACGGTGGCGCCCTCCTGAAGGGTCAGTATAGGTCTTCGAAATGGGGTGCCGCGTATCGTCCTCCCGGCACGAAATCAGCGAGACTGGCCTCCGCCCGCCGGAGACCCGT
>JALOAP010000220.1 GCA_023228745.1 Dehalococcoidia bacterium
TCACGCACCTGGAACAGGTGCCCCGCGGTGTCCTCGCGGAAGTGCAGCAGCTCGTCAACCAGAAGGTGCGGCACGACCTCGAAGTGCGCTGGCGAAACACGAGCTACCGGCAGGCGATTGAGGGCGGGGCACTCGCCTTCTTTGGCGATAAGTACGGGAATGAAGTTCGCGTCGTCGAGATCGGCACCCCCGATGAGCAGTTCAGCGTCGAACTCTGCGGCGGAACACACGTGCATCACACGGGCGAAATCGGCTTTATCCACGTCGTCCGGGAGTCGGCGGTGGCCGCCGGCACGCGCCGCGTGGAGGCACTCACCGGAAAAGCTGCCGAGACCTACCTGCTCGACCAGCAAGAGCGGCTCTGGCGGCTTGCCGACCGCCTTTCGACCACGCCCTCCGAGCTCGAGGAGCGTGTCGATGCCCTCCAGGCGGAGCTCGAACGCCTGCGGAAGCAAGGCGAGGAGCTCGCGCGCCTGCAGGTGGGGGCAACCGCCGATAGCCTCCTGCAAGGGGCTGCCCGGATCGGAGATGCGCACCTGCTGGTCTCTCTTGTTAGTGTCGGCTCGCACGACCTCCTCAAGGACATCGCCGACCGTGTTCGAGCCCGGCTCTCCCCTTCGCTCCTGGTGCTCGGCGCCGTTATCGACGGTCGCCCCGTGTTCCTTGCCGCGGCGACACAGGACCTGGTCGCGAAAGGTGTCCACGCCGGGAAGCTCATCGGTGAAGTCGCGAAGGTCGCGGGCGGCAAGGGTGGCGGCAGGCCCGACATGGCCCAGGCCGGTGCTCGCGATGCCTCACGCGTCGACGCGGCACTTGCCGCCGCGCGCGAACTTGGTACTTCGGCCCTGGAGAACGCTGGTCAGTAAAAACCGCGAAGGAGGAGCCCGGTGACGCAAGAACCGCCGACAACGGACCTTGATCACGAAGACAACGGCTACGAGTCCCCTGAGGTCGATAACGAGGGTCTCGCAAGCGTGATCCTGGTCGAGAAGGCGGACGACATCGCGTCCATCTGCGGACGGGTTGACACCGCCCCCACCTTCGCCGTCGTGGTACACGCGCCAGATGGCAACCGGGCCCTCGCCGGTGAACTCGGGATGCGCCGCCTCCAGCGCCACGCTGACGAGAGCGGCAAGGTCGTGGCGATCGCCACGCCATCGCTCTCGCTGGCTAATCGCGCACGGCAGGTAGGTATCCCCGTCGCCCGCCGCCCTGAGCATGTGCGCTGGGACGCGGGTGGCAAGCGCGTCGTGCGGCTCGGCCAGCGGAGCCTCGTCCTCCCCGCCCTTGGCGTGTGGGTGCAGCTTGTGGCTATCGTGGCGGTGCTCCTTGTCGCTGTGGGGCTCGCGCTCACGATGGCGCCATCGGTGACGGTACGGGCCGTGCCACCCGTCGAGACGCTGAGCAAGACCATCGAAGTTACGGCCTCGTCCGACTTCGATAGCAGCGACCTCGCAGCCCTTCGGGTCCCCGCACAAGAGATCCAGACCAAGCGCAGCGTGACGCTTCCCCAGCGCACGACCGGCACGGTGCTTGTCGGGACGGCGCCGGCGAAAGTCGCTGTCAGCATCACCAATCCAACCGCCGAGGACGTCGTCCTGCCAAAGGGGACGGTGCTGCTTGCGGGGCCCGACTTTGTGAGCTTCGCCCTGGACGCCGAAACCACTGTTCCCGCCGGCGGCTCGGCTCCGCAACAGGCGACGGCTGCCGAACCGGGTGTCGAAGGGAACCTCGCGGAGAACACCGTGACCGGGTGGCTCGAACCGTCGCTGCGTGAGCTGACGGTGACCAACCCCGAACCCGCCACCGGCGGGGCGAGCGAGGAGCGGCGTGCGGTCGATGCCGCGGACCTGTCTGCCCTCAACCAGCTCGCTCGCGACCTGGAGGGCTCGGAGTACTTCCGCCGCCTCATCCTCGAGGATCGGCCGCACGACGCCGTCTTCCTCAGCACCGCAAAGGCGACGGTCGAGCCCGGCACCCCTTCCGCGAACATCGGGGACCTCACGGACATCGTCCTGCTCGAAGTTGAGGTGCAGGTGACGGCGCTCGCCATCCTCGAGGAGACCCTTGAGCAGGTGGCCGTCACCACGCTGGGCGAAGGGCTGGGTGTCGGAGAGTTCATCCCGGGCTCGGTATCCGCCACGGAGGCTGGCCCCTCGGTCTTCGATGCCGACAACAACACCGTGACTACATCTCTCCGCGTGAGCGGCCAGTTTGCCCGCAATGTCACGAGCGATGCCATTGCGCAGTCCGTCAAGGGCAAGTCGCCCGAGGCCGCAAAATCGACCCTCGCGGATCAATATGGTATTCAGGATGCGGACGTTGACCTTTCTCCGAACTGGGCGCCGCGGCTGCCGCGCTTCGACTTCCGTATCGATGTGGAATTGCTGACGGAAGCCGAAGCCAGGGCCGCAGAGGAAGCCGAGGCCGACCAGGAAGCCGAAGCTGATGAGCAGGCCGAGACCGCCGGGGAAGGCGAAGGCGATGAAACCGCCGACGAGGCGAATGGGACAGACGAATCACCCACGCCGACTCCTCGCCCTTGACCCAGGCGAGCGCCGCACGGGCGTCGCGATAAGCGACGAGCTCGGACTCTTCGCGCACCCTCGCGCTGCACTCATCCGCGGCCGCCGCGACCTCGTCGATGAAGTCCTGCGCATCGTGGAGGAGGAGGGCATAGACGAAGTCGTCGTTGGGCTGCCGCTCTCCATGTCGGGCCGTGAGTCGGAACAGACCCGGCGCGCGAGAGAGTTCACCGCCCGCCTGCGCTCCCGCCTCTCCATCCCCGTGACCGAGTGGGACGAGCGCCTCTCGTCCGTGCAGGCCGCGCGCACCGTCACCGGCCGTGAGCGCCGAAGCAGCGGCCAACTCGACTCTGCGGCCGCGGCCGTTATCCTCCAGGCGGTGCTCGATTCGCGACGTGGAGGCGAGGCTTGAACCAGCGCACCCCGGTCCCGCTCGTCGCGCTGGCGGCGGGGCTCATCTCTTTCGCCATCGTCATCGCCGCGTATGCGATAAGCCGCACGCCCGGCGACGTGCTCGACTTCGTCCCCGGAACAGGCGAGCCGCGACAGGCGTCAGGCACCGTGGAATACACCGTCCCGGAGGGCGCCACGGCCGCCACCATCGGCGATGACCTCGAGGAGCTCGGCGTCCTCGACTCGTCGACACGCTTCCAGCTACTGGTGCAGCTCATGGGGGTCCAGGACAAGCTCAGTGCCGGCGATTACGAGTTGCCGCGCGGCGCCTCTGCGCTCGCCATCATCGATGCCATCACCGTCAAGGAATCCGGCCCGGTGCTCCGCGTCACCTTCCCCGAGGGCATCCGCGTCGAAGAGATGGCCGTCATCGCTGAGCGCGCCGGCTTCGGCACGCGCGACGAGTTCCTTGCCGCGGTCGAGGCGGCGCAACTTCCGCCCGACCTCGCCGAGTCGCTTCCCCCGCCGGAATCCGTGGAGGGCTACCGGCTCCAGGGCTACCTCTTCCCCGACACCTACATCCTGCCCAAAGACGCCACTAGTGCCGATCTCGTCCAACTCATGATCACCACGTTCGCTGAGCGGTTCTCCCCCGAACTTCGCGCGGCTGCGGCGCTTCGCGGACTAAGCATCCACCAGGCGGTGACGCTCGCCTCAATTGTCGAACGCGAAGCCGTGCTGGAGGTGGAGCGGCCCATCATCGCGGGCGTCTTCCTCAACCGCATCGATGCGGGTGACCGCCTTGGCGCCGACCCCACGACCCAATTCGCCGTCGCCCTCGACCCCGCGAGCGTGGAGGAGTTCGGGTGGTGGAAGAAGGAGCTCACGCTCGAGGACCTGGACGATCCTTCGCCCTATAACACGCGTGCCACCCCCGGCCTGCCGCCGGGGCCCATTGCCAACCCGGGGCTTGCCTCGTTGGAGGCCGTCGCCAATGCCACCGACACCGACTTCTACTACTTCGTCGCGGACGCGAAGAAGGGCGATGGTTCACACATTTTCGCAGTGACGCTGGCCGAGCACGAGCAGAACCAGGTGGAGTACGGCTCTCCGTGAAGTTCGCGGGCATCATCGGCCACCCTGTCGCACACTCGCTCTCCCCGGTCTTCCAGACCGCCGCTTTCGAATACTGCGGGCTCGACGTCTCGTATGCGTTGTGGGACACACCGCCCGGGGCGCTCGCCGGGCGCCTGGTGAGCCTGCGCGACCCCAGGTACCTCGGGGCCAACGTGACGATTCCCCACAAGGAAGCCGTTATCCCGCTACTCGATGAGCTCGGTGGTCAGAGTGCGCGCGTGGGCGCAGTGAACACGATCGTCAACCGCGATGGCCGCCTCTTTGGATTCAACACCGATGGTCCCGGCTTCGTCGCGGCTCTCCGGAACGAGGCCCACTTCGACCCGGACGGGAAGCGATTTCTGCTTCTCGGCGCCGGAGGAGCCGCACGCGGTATCGCGTTCGCACTCGCCGACACGCGTGCCAGCCAGGTTGCCATCTGGAACCGCACCGCCGCGCGCGCAGAGCAGCTTGCCGAGGATGTCGCCGCTGAGGGAGGGAGGGTGTCCGCCACCCCGTCCGCCGCTCCCGACGGCTACGATTGTGTAGTGAACTGTACGTCGATCGGCATGGAGGGCACTGGCACGGAGAACGTGTCGCCCTGTGACTTCGGAGCCGCCCCTCCAGGCACGCTTGCGGTGGACATCGTCTACAAGCCGGAAGAGACAGCGTTCCTCCGCGCGGCGAAAGCGGCGGGTTTGCCGGTCCTCGGTGGCTTGCCCATGCTCATTTACCAGGGCGCCCTGGCGTTCGAGCTCTGGACAGGCGTCACCGCACCTGTCGCGGTCATGTTCGAGGCGGCTCGCCGCGCCCTCGGGCACGCGTGAGGTGACGCAATGATCATCGTTGGCAGCATCATCGTCCTCGCCATCTTCGTTGTGACCGGCTGGGCGATCTTCACGGAGATGTTTCAGCAGCGGCACTGGCGGCGGCGCGTGGAGCAGGGTGACGTCGGCATCGTGGCTGCACTCATCCAGGAGGCGCTGGAGACGTGGCGCCGTGCCCGGCCGCCCCGCGGCACGCCGGCCAGCCTCTGGGCCGGGGTGCAAGGCGCCGAGCTCGTCGCGGTGACGAAGGACAGCGCGACGGTCTCGTCCGCCGCCGAGGGCGAATTCCGCACGGAAGGCGGAAAACGCGTGCAAATCACCTCGGCCCTCGAAGAGGCGCAAGCGCTTGCAACCAGGCTCGCCGACATGATGCTGTACGATGTCCCCAACCTTCGGCTCGGCCAGGTCCGCGTCGATGTGTACTCCACCTTCACTGGAAGTGACGGCTCCCCCGTGCAACAACCGATCCTCTCGACTACGGCCGAACGTGCCGTCGCCGACACCCTGGCGTGGGAAGCGCTCACCCCCGAAGAGCTGCTCGCGCGCTTCGACACCCGCTTCGAACGTTCCACCTCGGGCCAGGCGCTGCCCATTCCCCTCGACCCGGTCGAGGGTGACCCTCCGCCACGCTCGGCCCAGCCGGCGCCGGACGGACACTCTGAAGCCCGCGAACGACCCGGAGGCCTCGCGTAATGGGCCACTTCCGCTTCCTCACCGCGGGCGAGAGTCACGGCAAGGGGCTCACCACGATCATCGACGGCCTGCCAGCAGGGCTGCCGCTCTCCGAAGCCGACATCGCGCAGGATCTCGCCCGTCGCCAGGGCGGCTATGGCCGCGGCGGCCGCATGAAGATCGAAAAAGACCATGCCGAGATCACCGCCGGGGTGCGGCACGGCAAGACGCTGGGCTCACCCGTCGC
>JALOAP010000221.1 GCA_023228745.1 Dehalococcoidia bacterium
CGCGCCTCAGCCCTGCGGCGCGGACTCCAGTATAGGCGCGACCTCTGCAGGCGCCTCCGCTGCCACGACGGCCCGCCCGAACACCATGGGCAGCGGCGGAGCACTAACCCGCTGGAACGAGACGAACTCGAACCCGGCCTTCCGCAATGCCACCGTCGTCCGCCGGTTCGGGTTGCAACCGCCGCCGACATTCCTCCACACCGGGGTCACGAGGTCCGACAGTGGTCCCAGCACGCGGCCACGCGGTCGAACGTGCTCCCAGAAATGGAACTCTGCTCCCGGCTTCAGAACCCGCTGCACTTCCCGCAACGCCGCCGGCACATCCTGCACCGTGCAAAAGGTCAACGTCGTAAACACCGCGTCGAAGCTTGCGTCCTCGAAGGGCAATGCCTCGGCACGAGCCTGGTGGAGTTCGAGGGACCGCTCTACGGCCGCCGCATGGCGCCTGGCGCGCGCGATCATGTAGGGATCGGGCTCGATGCCCACGTATTCGACCCCCTCCGGCAGGTACGCCCAGTTGGTCCCGACTCCGAACCCGATCTCAAGCACCCGTCCCTTGAGCGGGGACACCACGCGCTCCCGGGCAGCTCGTTGCTTCGGCCCTTCATGCGCGGTGAGCCAGTTCCAGGTCGCAGCGAACCGGCGATGCCCCCCGGTCCTCGTGTTCATGGCGAGGAAGCATACGCGGTCCGCTCCGCCGTTGACACCCTCTCGCATCCTTACCATGATCCCGCGCATGGCGCGCGAATCCGCGCAGGAGGAGTGCGATGTTCCCCGATGTCCCCCATACCGGCCTCCCGCTCTCTGGCCTTCGAGTTATCGACTGCACCATCTGGCAGCAGGGCACCTATTCGACCGCAATGCTCGCCGACTTCGGTGCCGACGTGATCAAAGTCGAAGGCCCCGAGTCACCCGACCCGGGCCGCGGCTTCGCAGCCGCACCCTCAGAGCCGAGCGCCTACTTCGAAAGCCACAACCGGAATAAGCGCGGCATCCTCATCGACCTCAAGCATCCCGAAGGTCGCGAAACACTCCTGCGTCTCATCGAAACAGCAGACGTCTTCGTGCAAAACATGCGCCAGGGTGTGATGGAAAAGCTCGGCCTCGGGTACGACGTCATGCGCCAACGAAACCCGCAGATAATCTACGCCTCCGCAAGCGGCTACGGCTCCAAGGGAGACCAGGCAAAGTGGCCCGCGATGGACCTGCTCGGCCAGGCCCGCGGCGGCACGATGATGATGCAGGGCCCGCCCGACCTGGCGCCCATCTTCTCCTTCGGCGGCATGGCCGACCAGGTCGGGGCCATGATGCTCTCGTACGGCATCCTGCTTGCGCTCTGGCACCGCGCGCGCACTGGCGAGGGCCAGGAAGTCGATGCTTCGCTCCTCGGGGGCCAGGTCGCACTCCAGTCGTTCAACATAACGAGCACGCTTTTCACCGGCAAAGTTCCGGCCCGCCGCCATCGCCACGATGCCGACGCCCTCTGGAACATCTACGAGTGCAAGGACGGCCGCTACATCGCCCTCGCCATGGCCCAGGGCGACCGTTGGTGGAAGCCGCTTTGCACCGCCCTCGAACGCCTCGACCTCGTCGACGACCCTCGCTTCTGCGCCTTCCGCGAACGGATCACCAACCGGACGGAACTCATTGCCGAGTTCGACCGGATTTTCGCTCAGCGCGACCAGTGGGACTGGGTCAACTATCTCACGGGCGAATGTGCACTGCCCGTGGCCCCGATCCAGGACTACGGACAGGTTGTAGAGGACCCACAAGTGCGCGCCAACGGCTACATCGTCCCGCTGGAACACCCCTCGGGCCGGACGCTTGAGATCGTCGGACCTGCAGTCCAGCTCTCAGCAAGCCCGGGGTCGATCCGCACCGCCGCTCCCGATTTTGGTGAGCACACCGAACAGGTGCTCACCGAAGCCGGCTTTAGTTGGGACGAAATCTCACACCTCCACGACGCGGGCGCCATCGGCTACCGGTAGCCGATCGCACCCTTCGTCGCCCGCGCACAGCAGGGGGTTGACGGATGCCCGCCCTGGGCAGCAGGATAGGGGGGTACCCTATGTGGGAGGCTAGGCCATGACCCCCGAAACGCAGCGCCAGGCGTTGCGCCGCCTCAAAATCATCAAGGGGCAAGTTGCCGCACTCGAGAAGCAGGTCGAAGAGGATCGGTACTGCATCGATATCCTCAACCTGTCGCTCTCCATCCAAAAGGCGCTTCGCTCGCTCGATGGCCTCGTGATGGAGGGCCACCTGCGCACGCATGTTGTCGAGATGATACAGGGTGGGGAGGCGGACCGCGCTATCAACGAACTGCTCCGCCTCTACAAGGTGCAGGGGCCGGTTGAGGCCTAACATATCCGCGAAATCCCGGCCCTCGGCCGGACTTGCCACGGAGGCACACACAATGGCTCAGACCCTCGAATTCAACGTCAGCGGCATGACCTGCGACCACTGCGTCCGCTCGGTCACCAACGCAGTTAGCGAGATCGCCGGCGTCAGCGATACCAAGGTCAGCCTCGACGAGAAGAAAGCGGTGGTCCAGGGCGAGAACCTCGACCCCAAGGCGATCATCGCCGCTATCGAAGAGGAAGGTTACGAGGCAACCCTGACATAACTCGCAGGGCACCGGCCAGGAACGGAGCTCCACCATGTCCCCGAAGGACAACGCCTTCACACTCGATATCTCCGGCATGACCTGCGCGAGCTGCGTCCGCCGCGTCGAACGCGCCCTCAGCAAGGTCGAGGGCGTCGAGACTGCCAGCGTCAACTTCGCAGCCGAGACCGCCCGGGTCACCCTCGCGCAGGATGTCCCGGTCGCACAGCTCATCACCGCCGTGGAAAAAGCCGGATACGAGGCGACCGAAACACAACTCGCCGAAGACCGTGAGGCAGATCGCGCGAACCACGCGCGCAAGACCCTTTGGACGCTGATTCTCGGCTCTATCATTGGCGTCCCCACGATCATCCTCGCGATGGGTATGGACGTCGCCGGCATCGCCGTCAACGACGACCACCGGCTCACTGGGTGGCTCCTCCTCGCGCTTGCAACCCCTATCCAGTTCGGCCTCGGGTGGCGCTTCTATAAGGGCAGTTACACTAGCCTGCGCCACCTCAACCCGAACATGGACGTGCTCGTCGCGCTCGGCACCACGGTCGCCTACGTCTACAGCGCCTGGGTCGTCGCCGCCGACTCCGGACGCCACATGTTCTTCGACGTCTCCGTCGCTGTCCTGCTCTTCATCACCATGGGTAAGTACTTCGAAGAGCGCTCGAAGGGAGAAGCGTCCTCGGCCATTCGCCAGCTTCTCGGGATGGCCGCCAAAACAGCAGCCGTTCTTCGTGACGGCCAGGAAATCGAACTTCCGATTGAGCAGGTCCGCACCGGGGACCACATCGTCGTCCGACCCGGGGAGCGAGTGCCCGTGGACGGCGTTGTCCTCCAGGGCCACAGCACAATCGACGAGTCGATGATTACCGGTGAGTCGATCCCCGTGGAGCGAAAGCCGGGCGACCACGTCATCGGCGGCACCATCAACCAGAACGGCGTCATGCAAATCGAAGCCACCGGCGTCGGCGAAGACAGTGCGCTCGCCCGTATGGCACACATGGTCGAAGACGCCCAGGGCTCCAAGGCCCCGATCCAAAAGCTCGTCGACCAGGTCGCGGCGGTCTTCGTTCCCGTGGTCGTCGTGATTGCCCTCGGTGTGTTCCTGGGCTGGGGCCTCGTCGCCGGCGACTGGGTCGACGGCATGGTTGCCTCGGTGGCCGTCCTTGTCGTCGCCTGCCCCTGCGCACTGGGGCTCGCCACTCCCACCGCCATCATGGTCGGCACCGGCATGGGCGCCGAGCGCGGTGTCCTGATCAAGAACGCCGAGGTGCTCGAGCGCATTAAGGGCCTAGACACCATCGTCCTCGACAAGACCGGCACCCTCACGGAAGGCCGCCCGCAGGTCACGGAAGTCGTCACACTCGACGGCCGTGCCGAGCAGGACCTCCTGCGTATCGCCGCCGCCGCCGAGGCGGGGAGCGAGCATCCGCTGAGCCGCGCGGTCGTCGATGCTGCCCAGGAGCGCGGCCTGTCCCTCGATCCCGCCGAAGCATTCGAGTCTCATACCGCACGGGGCGTGGCGGCCACGGTTGCCGGCCAGCGCGTCCTCGCCGGGAACCGCCGCCTCATGGAGGAGCACGGCATTGCCGTCGCCGATACCGCCGGAGCGCGGCTTCTCGAACTAGAAGCCGCTGGTCGCACCGCGATCCTGGTCGCTATCGATGGCGAAGTCGCCGGCCTGCTCGGCATCTTCGATGAGGTGAAGCAGAACGCCCCTCGCGCCGTGGAAGCGCTGGGCAGGCTCGGCCTGCGCGTCATCATGATGACTGGCGACAACGAACGGGCGGCCGCCGCCGTCGCCCGCCGCGTCGGCATCACCGAGTTCCACGCGAGCGCACGCCCGGAGGACAAGCTCGAACTCGTGCGCGCCCTCCAGGCCGAAGGACGCTCGGTGGCCATGGTCGGCGACGGCATCAACGATGCACCCGCGCTCGCGCAGGCCAACGTGGGCGTCGCTATGAGCACCGGCTCCGACGTCGCCATCGAAGCTGGAGACATAACTCTGCTGCACGGCGACGTATCGAAGATCGCCGAGGCGATCATGCTCGGCCGCTCCACGCTGACCACGATTCGCCAGAACCTCGTGTGGGCCTTCGGCTATAACGTCCTCGCTATTCCGGTCGCCGGGGCCGGCCTCTTGAACCCCATCATTGCCGGTGCCGCCATGGCGTTCAGCTCGGTGAGCGTAATGGCAAACAGCCTCCGGTTGCGAACGAAGTCTGCCCGCATCGCAGAGGAAAGCGGCAACCCCAGGCCCAGCGGAGGGCGCAACTTTGTCGAAGCGAACCGCGGGCCGCTGGTGGCAATGGGCATGTCCGCGATCGTGCTCCTGCTTCCGCTGCTCATCTTTACTGGCATGGACCGCGGCTGGTTCGATGACGACGAGGCCCTTGGTGAAGGCGAAATCCGCGTCGAGCTACGCAACTGGGAGGTGAGCACCTCACACCAGTCCATCACCGCAGGCAACGTCATCTTCCACGTCGTCCACGTTGAGGAGGACCACGGGCACGGCACGGGCGATGCAGGCCAGGTTCATGACCTCGCCGTGCTGCGCAAGCTCCCGGATGGCTCGTACGAGGTCGTCGACCGTACCCCGGCACTCGCGACAGGCGAGCAGGCGACGCTGCAAGTCGCCCTGGAGCCGGGCGAGTACGAACTCATTTGCGACCTCGTCGAAGAGTTCGACGGCAAGACCATCAGCCACACCGAGGAGGGTATGCGCACGCAGCTCTCGGTGAGCTGAGGGGTGCATTTTTTCAAGGGTGCAGGAACATAACTGATATAGTGCGAAGTTGCCACGCTCCAGTTGTCACCCGCCCTGAGGGGCGACGAGGAATGCTGGCGATTGCCTTTCCGGAACCAGCCCGGGGCTCGGAAAGGCAGTCGTACCATCGTCCGCGCCGTCGTACAGTGCCCCTGTGAGCGCCAGCACTCTCGCCATCGTCCAGAAGTCATCAGCGCTGGCCGCCGTCGACCTTGGGGGCGACCGCTCCGTTCGCCCCCTCCTGCCACAGGGCCGCTGGCCAGCGTGGCGCCCCGGCTCGCTGGAGATGGCGGCCTCCGTCATCGGGCTCTCCCAGCCGCTCCGCAGCTCTATCCACCTCGTGCACGCCGAGACCGCCGCCGCGACGGAACTGTATGGCAGC
>JALOAP010000222.1 GCA_023228745.1 Dehalococcoidia bacterium
GACGAAGTCGCTCGTCGCGCAAGCCTGGCGCTTCGCGAGCTCTGTCACGATGCGTACGCGCGCGGGGTTGCCCAGCGCCCGGAAAATTTCCGCCGCGCGCTCCTCGTCGTGCGTCAGGTCATGGATGGTCTTCATCGTGCTGGGGCTCAGTGTATCGGAAAATTCCGATTCCACGTGGCCTAATCGAGCGTCAGCTTCATGCCCTCATGGCTCGATGTGAAGCCAAAGCGCTCGTAGAAGCGGTGGGGGTCGACGCGCGCCTTGTTGCTGGTTAGCTGGAGCCGGAAACACCCCGCCGCACGCGCCCGCGCGACCGCGAACTGGAGTAACTGCTCGCCGATGCCGCGGCCGCGCCACGCCGCCGCCACGGGCAGCGACTCCAACTGTGCCACCGGGCGTCCGCCATTGCTGATGTTCGGCAGGATGGCGAATTGGAACGTCGCTACGGTCTCGCCCCCAAGGCGGGCGACGTAGAGTTCGCACCCCGGCGTCGAACGGATGGCCCGAAGTGCCGCGAGGTGCTGGTCCGTCACGGGTGGTGCGGCCGCCGAGGGATCGCGGCCCACTGCGCCAAGGTCGATCAGTTCAACAACGCGCGCCAGGTCGTTCTCACCTGCGGGTTCGATGGTCACCATCGGCTGTTCGCGCAATGCAGCCTTCCTCCTGTGGGCTGGGGGCACCACTGGAATTGTAGGGCGTTGCGACGGGTTCCCCGCATCGTAAAATTTCGATTTGGAGGTGAGAAACCTCTTGACGCGACTTCTTGTGCGGCCGTACCGTGACCTTCATCGTAAAAATACGATGATCCCCAAAAAAGAAGGTCGAAATGCCCACCGCCGACGAAATCCGCCAGAAGGTCTCGGAATCCTACGGAAACCGAGTGCGCCCCGTACTCCATCGCGCCGACGGCGAACTTCTCCCAATGGCCGGCGATGCCTGTTGTGCACCCGCGCCCAACAGCGAAGCCGCCGCTCCGTGCTGCGGCAGCGAGACCGAATCCGCGGACGCTTCGAGCTGCTCTGGTAGCGAGACCGTCAACGACGTTCAGATCACGAACATCGCGAAGCTTTACGCGGATACGAACGTCGACGACCTCCCCGCTAGTGTCACCGGCGTCGCCTTCGGCTGCGGCAACCCCACGGCGATCGCGGCGCTCCAGCCGGGCCAGATCGTGCTCGACCTTGGCTCGGGCGGCGGCATCGACTGCTTCCTGGCGGCGAAGGTGGTGGGCTCCGAAGGCCGCGTTTATGGCGTGGACATGACCCCCGAGATGATCGCGCTCGCACGCAAGAACGCCGAGAAAGTCGGTGCAGACAACGTGGAGTTCCGTCTCGGCGAGATCGAACATCTCCCAATCGACTCCGCGACGGTGGACGTGATCATTTCGAACTGCGTGATCAACCTCTCGCCGGACAAGGACCAGGTCTTTCGCGAAGCGTTCCGGGTGCTCAAGCCGGGTGGCCGTCTCCAGGTCTCCGACATCGTCTGGACCCGTGACGTACCCGAGGATGTGAAGGGCGACATGGAGCGCTGGGCTGGCTGCATCGCCGGCGCCCTCCCCGAAGGCGAATACCTCGCGAAAATCCGCGGCGCTGGCTTCGTCGACGTCACTTCCGACGCGAGAGAGTACCCGGGCGGCCACGGGATTGCCTCGGCCGCTGTCATCGCAGTCAAGCCATAGACATCCCGGGCCGGGTGAACGTAGCGCCCGCCAGCGACTTCGGTGCCATGAGGCCAACAGCGGTTGCGGCTCTGTGGAGAGTGAGACAACAAGCGATGACTGGCCTGTCCGCCCTGGCAGGCCGGGCCGTTCTGAGGAGTAACCGGGCAACGCCCCTTGCCGGCCCGGAGGAGAGAGATTGAGCCAAATCATCGCCTTTCCTGCTCCGGGCACCCGGTGGGCGCCCGCGCCGCGGCCGAGTCCCGCCAGCCCGCCCGGGGTACAGCTCGATCCCGACGCGCTGAGCCGCCTTGCGCGGGACCTTGATGCGCTCGACCCCGACGCCCGCCAGCCACTGGCAGCCCTGCTCGCGGCGATCGACGAGACTGGTGAGCTTCGTGCATTGCGCCGCGCCCGCGCAGCAGCGGCATTCCAGCGGACCGCCCGCCCCGCAGTATCTGCGGAGGCGCGCCTGCGTAACCCGCTCAGCTCGTCGTGGCTACCGATACTGAGCGCCGTTTCCTGACGCTGCACCCGCCGCTCCCGGCTGACTACCTGCTAGCCGCACCCGCCCTGTACGCTGGATACCTATGGCCGGTGTCGAACTGCCACCCCATGTCGTTATTCAGCGCCGCGACGGGCGCCGCGAGATCCTCCTCCACCGGTCGATGGCCGTCATCGGCGACGACAAGATGGAGATCAAGGCGGCGCGAGGGCTGGTCATTATCCCAATCATCGGGCTGGCAATCTCCCTCCTGGCCGGCATGTGGATGGCGAACTCACAGGGGTCTGCGCCGCTCTGGGTCCTGGTCCTCGGGCTCCTCGCGCTGCTCTTTCTCGTCCCTGTCTCGGTTATGTCGCTCGTATCCGCGTTCGCTGGCGCTGATGTGGTCATCGACAGGAAGAAAAACTCGGCGACGTGGCAGCAGGGCTACCTGGGCATGGGCATCGGCACCAGGGAGCTCGTCCCATTCCACAAGATCGGCTACCTCGAGATCCATGTCGAAGGCGACGAGGAAGACCGCTGGCAGGGCGAGAGCGACGACCTTCGCCAATTCGCCCTCTGGCTCGTGAAGACCAACGGCAAGCGGCTCAAGCTCGCACAGGTCCCGGTACCAGCGTCCGACCAGGGCGACGGGATGGACCGGACGCTCGCCGTCGCACATGCTGCCGCCGCAATCACCGGTGCCGAGGTGCGTCTACCCGAAGGCTGGGAGCTCGTTGAGATCGACACCGAAACGGGTGACATCGTCAAAGAGCCTCCGGCCCAATCGCAAACGGAACCCAACTCACCCGGCGAAGCGCATGCGAAGGCGCCGCCTGCGAAGCAAAGGAGACCACGTGGACAACACCGCCATTGACGCCCTCATGACCGCGAAGACCATCGCCGTCGTAGGGCTAGATAGTCGCATGGACCGGCCAGCCTACCGCATCGCGAAATACTTGCAGGACGCCGGCTACCGCATCGTTCCCGTCCACCGTGGCCAGTTTCCAGCCGACGAGGTCCTTGGCGAACGCGCCTATCGCAGCCTCCGCGACATCCCGCACCCGGTCGATGTCGTCGACGTCTTTGTGCGCCCCGAGTTCACCGATCCGATCATCGACGACGCGATCGTCATCGGTGCGGGCGCGGTCTGGCTGCAACTCGGCATTCGTAACCAGGCGGGCATCGACCGCGCACGGTCTGCCGGTCTCGCCGCCATCCACAACCGCTGCACGATGGTTACTCACCGCGACACGAAGGCGGCGCAGACGACCGACGGGTAGCGGGACTACGAGCGCACGTCCAGCTCGTACCGGTCGTCCCGGGTTCGCCGCAGGCGTACCTGCTGACCGCGTTTCAACCCGGAGACCCGAACCACGAAGTGCTCATGCGGGCGGTCCGGCCCGCGGCAGCTGCACGCGTACGCATCGAGCGAGGCTTGAAGCTCTTCGCGGCCGCGAACCAGCACGAACGGCTGGCCACGCGCCGGGAAGAGCGGGAGCTTCGACTTCTCGATGAGCAGGTACCGCTCACGCGCCTCTTCGGCTGACACCCGGCGTTCGTAGCCATCCGCCATCGCCATCACCCCATAGCAACCCCACGGCCCAAGCGGTTGTCCGCAGGCCCGGTTCATGCTCCTCGCAATTGTCACTCGTCGTTCACGGCATGTGGAGCCTCCTGACCTCCTTCACCGGTGGGTATTCACCGGAACCCGGCCGAACACCAAGGCAGATGGATTCACGACCGGTGCCGGCCCGGCCCCGGTGTGTGGGGAGGTTGCAGTGGGAGGAATATCACCAGGAAGCTGGTGGCGCAGCGCCGCGCGCCCAGCTCTCTTCGTACTCGGTGTGATCGCTGGCACCGTCGGCTTCGCCGGGGCGATCTACTTCGGGCAGTCCGGCGACGCCCGGGCCGAAACAGGCCCAGGCTTCATCGATGTCTCGACTACGTTCGCGGTCCCCTTCGAAGGCGAGTGGTACAACGTCGATATCCACTTCTTCATGGCCGACGACGGCAGCGGAGACGTGGAGGAACAGGCAGCGGCCGCGCGCGCGGACATGGCCGCACGCTTCCCTGGCGCGGTCGAACTGACCGGCGGAGAGATGGAAGCGCAGTTCGCTCTCAACTCATACTGGTGGCCCTCACGGAACGTCCCGTGGGCCTACAACGCTGCGGGCAAGCCCGGTTCGTTGAGCGGCGAAACGAACGCGATCCAGGCGGGCGCAAGTGCATGGGGTTCTGCGGGAATCAACTTCCGCTTTAGCTACCAGGGCACCACGACCGCTGGGACCGGGGGCTGCAACGGCGGCGGAACCGATGGCACCAACACCGTTGGCTGGGCGTCTCAAACCGGGTCCGTCCTGGCCGTCACCTGCACCTGGTACATGATGGCGGGCAGCCCGGCCGAGGCCTTCGAGTTCGACATGGAGATCGACCCCGACTGGGGCTGGACCACCGGCAATCCGATCACGATCGATGTCCAGAGCGTGATGACGCATGAGTTCGGCCATGCGCTCGGCCTCGGCCATTCCGGAGAGAACGCCGCCGTGATGTTCGCGAGCTACTGTGCCGGCTGCAACAAGCGTGCTCTCCACCCGGATGACCTTGCGGGCGCGCAGGCCAGGTACGGAGCAATTGCGGCCCCGACTCCCACGAAGACACCGACTCCGACTCCGACACAAACGAAGACAGGCACGCCCACTCCCACGAAGACGGCCACGCAGCCACCGGCCACCAAGACGCCGACTCCGACGAGGACCGCCACGCCGAAGCTCACGCCACCGCCCTCGACGAAGACGCCACGCCCGACCTTGCCCCTCTCGCCGGGCGCCAACCTGGTGACGTGGCCGAACGCGAGTGTCCCGCCCGCCGAAGCGCTCGCCGGCGTCGAAAACATCTCGGTGGTCTACGGGTGGGACCCGGGGACGAAGACGTGGACGCGCTACTTGCCCGGCCTGCCCTCCTACGTCAGCAACATGCGGACGCTCGTACAGGGCCAGGCGTACTGGATCCTGGCGAAAGGATCAGCCGCGATCGAAGTCGAACCGGAGTAGGCAAACGCTCGCAGTCCCCTCCGCGGGCGGGCCATAGCGGCTCGCCCGCGCGTATCCCGCACGACTTCCGGTACGATGCCCCGCACGCCCACCGGGAGGTGCGTTATGGGCAGCCCGATCGTCTTCTTCCAGGTCACCTGTGCCGACCTGGAGCGCAGTGCCGCATTCTTCCATGAGGTGTTCGGGTGGGAGATCGGCCCGGAGTCACCGGGGGTTGGCGCCAGCATCAACACACACGACCCGGTCGACTTCGCCCTCAACGGGGCGCTTTCGCCAGCAGGTGAGGGAAGAACGCCCGGCATCACCATCTTCGTCCGCGTCGACAACCTGGACGACACGGTGGGGAAAGCGGAAGCCCTGGGCGGGCGAGTCCTGGTTCAACGCATGCGTACCCCGGGCGGAGTGGACATTGCCGTGATCCTCACACCCGACGGGCACCGCATTGGCGTCGTCCAGCAGTAGCGGATGGACATCGAGTTCTATGTCAATCCACGCACCGGTGAGCCGCACTGCCTCGACCACGACGTCACGGAGGAGGCAGTG
>JALOAP010000223.1 GCA_023228745.1 Dehalococcoidia bacterium
CTTACCCATCGGTAGAAAAACATCTTCCAATTCTATGACCGGGCGCATAGACTATAGCCGCTATCGACCCGGCGCATGTCGCCATCTATACATGGGCGAGGAGTGAGCAATGGCTGCAAACCCCACCACGGAATCGGGCCTCGACCTTTCCTGGCTGAATCTCTACGACGAGCCAGCGTCGGCCACGCCCGGAAAGAAGGGCATGACGCTCAAGGAGATCAACCTTGGGCAGTACGGCGAGGTGGCCCGCAAGGGTGGCGATATGACCACCCGCCTGCGTGGGGTGCATCCGCGGCCCGACGCCCAGCGCTTCGGCCCCAACTACCAGTCCAAGGCCGACGTCTGGTCCGAAAACTGCGTCATGCTCTACGAGGAAGCGGTCCAGCGCCAGTGGTCCTCGGCACGCGACATCCCCTGGGACACCCTCCAGGAGCTGCCCGACGAGATCGAGCGTGCCATGTGTCAGCTCTGCACGATGCTCACGGAAGTGGAGTTCATCGCCGGCGACGTCCCGGGACAGTGGATGCCCTTCGTCAGCGCTCAGGACTTCGAGGCCGGCCTCTTCCTCATGTCCCAGATCATGGATGAGGCGCGCCACACCGACGTCTTCCGCAAGCGTGCACTTGCCAACGGCGGTGGCCTCCTTGCCCAGGGCGCGAACCTCGGCTTGCGCACCCTTATCGAAGCACGCGACTTCACCGAGATGTCCGTGCTCATGCACGTCCAGGCCGAAGGCTTCGTCCAGTCGATGTTCCGCATGGGTGAGCTGATTGGCCAGACCGACGCAGAGAAGCGCATCTTTCGCATGAGCGCCCAGGACGAATCCCGGCACCTTGCCTTTGGCGTCATGCACCTGAAGTATGTGCTGGACACCGAGCCCGAGCGCCGCGAGGAGATCCACCACTACCTCGACAAGGCTGAAGGCGATGCGTCCGGCGGTGGCTCCGGCGACGTCACCTTCCCGCCGGTCTTCGAATCCCTCTGCATCCTGCTCGGTGGCGGCGTCGACAAGTTCGACGAGGGCCTGCAGAAGTTCCTGCTGCTCCGCAAGCGGCAGATCAACGAATACCTCCATCGACTCGAAGTCGCCGGTCTTGGCGACCGCCGCCAGCGCGTCGGGCCGCTCTTCGCGCAGTTCGTCGACCCCGTCTAATCGACGCATCTGGTCTCGGCAAGCCCGGGACCACCGTTCTCCACTCTGAAGGGGCTGAGGTGAACCATGTCCACAACCGAGGCGTTGGCCAAGATGGCTGCAGGCCAAAGTGCAACTTCCGTCGATGTTCCCCAGGAAGCGCGCGATAAGGCGCGCCAACTCGGCTGGGAAGACGGCCTGATCGAGCTCGCGCTCAGCAAGGGGCATAGCCTCCAGGAAGTCTGGCAGGCCCTCCGCGGGGGAGTCAGCGGCGAACAGGCGAAGCAGTTCCTCGCCGGCGGCCAGATGGTCCGTCCGGAGTTCAACTGGATGAAAGTCCCGACGGAATGGGGCGTAAAGGCCCGGGCCTCCGACCCGGAGCTCGGCCTCGCCATTGGCGACCTCAACATCGGGACCTATGGCGATATCCCCGACACCTGGACGAACCGCTCCGAAATTGCCCGCGGCTCCTTCCCCAACGCCATCGTCGAAGACATGGGCTACACGATCTTCGAGAAAGCGATCGTCTGGGCCGACTGCATCGTCCCGCGCTATGAGGAAGCGATCCGCGACCGCTGGGCGCCCGCCACGGACCTCCGCTGGACATCTCTCGCACCCCTCCCCGAGGAGACCGAAAAGGCCGTCTGCCAGGTCATGACCGAGCTGAGCGAGCGGTCCTACTTCGAAGGCGCCCTGCTGAGCGGTTGGCTACCACAGATCAGCTACGGCTACCTCGAGCTCAAGCTCTTCCTTTCCACGGTCATCTACGACCTGGCGAAGATGAGCGAAGCTTTCCGGAAGCGGGCGCTCTCGAACGGCGGGGGTCTCGGGCTCCAGGCGCCGACCGACTACATGCGGGCAGCGAAGGAGGCGCGCTCCTACCCGGAGCTCGTCGCCATCCTTTTCGTCAACGACAGCGCACAGCTCACCTTCTTCAAGCACGGGGACCTCTTCGCGCAAAATGAGTTCGAGCGCGAACTCTACGCGCTTTGTGCTCGCGACCGGCAGCGTCACATGGACTACCAGGTCGATCGCCTCAAGCACTTCCTCTACAAGATGCCCGAGCGCCGCGAGGAGCAGAATCTGTACTTCAACAAGGGCGAAAATCGCCTCGCGAAGGACTGGAGCGACGCAATCGTCAACGAGCCGCTCGCCCTGCTGCTCGGAGGCGGGCGCGACAAGATGGATGCCGGCATGGCAAAGCTCGCCGAGTTCCGCAAGCTCCAGATCAAGGAATACGTTGAAAACCTGGAGAAAGCCACGTTCTTCCGGAACCACCTCAACGGTCGCTTCGAGGACATCCTGGCCAACTAGCGTTTCGCACGGTGCCGACAATCAAGAGCCCCCCTCGAACCTGAGGGGGGCTCTTGATTGTGGCCTTCACGCTCGGGCAAACACCGTCGCGAGTCGCCGCAGCAGTCCAGGCCGCTCGCCCGGCAAGGGATTTGCCGTCCGCTCGGCTCGCAGCTCAGCCAGTGCTCGTTCGTGTGATGCAGCCATTCGGACCCACTCCGGCTCCGGTTCCCCCGGATGGACGAACCTCCGGTAGTTGGCCCTGGAGAGCATGTCCAGGTCGCTCATCTGATTCGAAAACACGGTTTCACTCCGTTCTGCTCACGCTAAGGGGGGCAGTGACGACCGCCCATTCCGCCGGCGAAAGAGGAGGAGCGGCTTCGCCGCACCGGTACTTTCGCCGGTGAGCTGCTTCGCTGCGTGTCGCATCTCTGGGTCACGCGTCAGCCGCTGAGGCAATGGACCATCGATATGGGGCGGCCGGTGGCGGCTCGAGAAGATCGCAATACGAGGCGACGTTGCGGAGACGAGATACAGCACTTCCGTTCCTCCTCATGAGTGCTTTTGGGTGACGTGAATGACTACTGGAAACGGCAGCATGTAGCTATGCCCCGGTATCCGGGGAGCCGAAGGATATTGGGTACTCGTTAGGGCACAGCAGCGCTTGCTCGTGCCATCGAGCACTGTTCGCAACAGGTGATGCAAGGAGCGATCGGTACGAGCGAGGGAAAAGAAAAACGCCGTACCACTCACGGTACGGCGTGCTCGCCGATCATACCGGAGTAGTCGCTATCCTTCGTGACCTCGACCGATACCAGTCGCGGCAGACGTCATTGCATGGAACATTGACTGCCTCCGGCGGAAATGTCCGCGCTTTCGAGTAGGTAAACGAAACTAGAGCCCACCAGGGTAACCGTCAACCCCCTTTTTGGGCTTATTCACTACCGCATGTGTGAAGTTCTCCACACTTCTCGCCTGCCCTGCCCTCTACTCCTCGCGGAAGAACGCCCCGGGGGCTGGCCCCGGGGCGTTGCCAGGAATTGGTGGTGACGGTCGTTTATTCGATCGCGCCGCAGGCGAGCACCCGGTTGTCGTCGATGTCATCATCATCATCGTCGTCATCGTCATCGAAGTCGTCGCCAACCAGTGCGAGGACATACCCGCCATCCTTCAGCTCCTGGATCCCGGTGTCCACGCTCTCTGTAGCGACATCGTCGTCCACATCGTCCAGGTCGTAGGCGGGGCGGCCGTTGATGGTGTTGCAGTCGCCTTCCCAAATGCCTGCTTCGAAGTCGTGGTCGTCGTCATCATCATCGTCGCCTCGCAGTGGGCGATAGCCCTCGGAGTCGATCTCGAAGGTGACCCGCGCCCGGTCCGCTCCTTCTGCGGTGATGATCGCGTTGCCCGAGACGCCAGAACCGTTCACTTCGGCCAGCGTCACCCTCACTGGTGCGATGCCCGCAACCGCGGATCGCGCTTCATTGGCGGCGTCCTGTGCAGTGTCCACTGCGGCCCCCGCCGTGTCCTCCACCCGGTCTCGAATGTCGTCCGCGGTGTCGTCGTCATCATCGCCACAGGCGACGATAGTGAACGGCAATACAGCCGTCAGCCCGGCCAGCACCAGCCAGCGTTTCGGCATGGATACCCTCCCTCTAATCTTGGTCGGTATATCCACCCTATGGGCGGTCGGCCGGACAGCGGGCTACACCGCTTCGCTTCGCCGCATCGGTTCTGTTACAGGCGGCGTGCTCAGGCCGGTGTCGTGTAATCCTTGAATCCGTACCGCTCGTGGGGCCCGAGCACGATGATCTCGTAGATCCCGATGCCCTCCTGCCCACCCGCCTTTGCGAGTGACACGGTCTGCACGTGCAGGTTCTGTACTGGGTCCTCTTTCGCGAGGTCATACTGAACGCCGTCGACTACGTCTTCGCCGACCCACATGCCGTGGCCCCATGTCGGCTCGCCATACCCAATCCCCTTCATAAAGAAGTGGTAGAGCGGCTCGAGCGTGATCTCCAACGGCTCCCCTGCCGGTGGCGTGAGCGTGAGTTTCGCTCCCGAAATCCACCGCGTCCCCTTCTGGAACGTGAGGTCGTGCCCGACCCTGCATTCGGTCATGGTGGCGTTCGGATAGGGCGTGAGGATCGCTCCCGCCTCGTGCCAGCGCGACCCGTCCGGGTTCTCCGAGGCGGTGAAGAGCGTACAGAAGTTCTCGAAGTTCAGCGGCGCCCAGTTCCAGAAGAACTGCGGCGCCTCGGTCGGTGGTGCTCCGCGCGGGTCCCGCCCGCCAACGCCTCGAATGCCCCACGAGTGGTCCCGGGAACCCCACCACTGCTGCGGTGAGACCTCGTACTCCTTGCCATCGAACCCGATGCGACCACTCCACTCCCCGTGCTGCGTCATCCGTGTGTAGTCCATCGTGATGGGGCCCCGGCGGTTGAAATGAGGCTCCTCGTTTGGGAGCGCGCGTGCTTCGAACAGCAGGTCCGCTTCGATGCCGTAGGCATTCTTTGCGACGGCGACCCGGAGCTTTCGCAGCGGTTCGATGACCTCTACGCGGATGGGCCCCACCTGCATGTCCATGCGGTCGGGCCCGAGCCTTTTCGAAGCGCGCACCGCGTGCTGCTTCCCCTGGTGGACCACGCTAAACGCTGCATCGAACACGCCGAGGTTTGGATAAACGCCCATGGCCATGGCGAAGTACACCTCGCCGTCGCGTAGATACCCGTTGAAAAAGTAGCGGTCGTAGAAGTTCCGGTCCGTCGTGAAGACCGTGTCAATCGTGTAGGGCGTCTGATGAATCAGGTAGTCATCGGCGGGCGTCAGCATCAGGCTCTCCTTCGTGGGTGAGTGGCCTGACTCTACGCAGGTTCGGGCATGAACGCCATCCGGTTTAGTCAGATGGCGCGAGCGACCGTTCGTATACTTCGGCCATCCCCTCGAGGACGACGTCTGCGAGTTGCAGGATGTTCTCGAGCGCCTCGACCGCCTCTTCCGTGCTCAATTCCGACTCACCCGCAATTTGCGACGCAGCTTCCTCCACCGAGCGGCGCAGGTTGTTGAAGGTCGCGACGGCCGCCGTGAGCCCCACACCCGATTGCACCAGCATCCGGCCATACTCCCGGCCCAATGTCCGCGCGTCCTCTGTGAAGCGCTCACGCTTGGTGCCAGCAGCGATGTACCGGGCGAAGAGGTCTACGAGCTGCCTCCCCATCAGGCGCAACCGATCACGCACGTCCTCGGGTAATCCCTCGAGTACCGCACCGTGCGATTGGCGGCGCCGGCTCAACTGTCGCTTCACCCGCGCCA
>JALOAP010000224.1 GCA_023228745.1 Dehalococcoidia bacterium
TCGAGGTCGGACTCGCGGAGGCGGTGGTCACGCTGCGGGACCGGATCGAGGAACTGGAGCGCCTTCCCTTCGCAGAGCCCGGGCGGAAGCGGCCGCGACGAAAGCGGTCGGGGCTGCCAGCGCCGCGGCATGGCTTCGTGCGCGACATGCCGCTCGCCTGGGGCCAGAAGGCTGGCGAAGACAAGCCGGTTCCGTCGACCTGGCCGGAAGCCCGCGAGCGGCTGCTCGACGACTGCCGGGGGAATGTCTCCATCCGCTGGCAGGAGCTGGCGGCGATGGAGATCGCACTCGGCGAGCTGGCCGATGCGCTCGGCGAGGAGATGACGCACCTCGACCTGCGCGAGGGCCTTGACCGTTGCCAGGCAAAGGTCCTCGAGCTGCACGCTGCACTCACTAACCTTGGCGAGCGCTTCAAGCTCCCGGAGCCGGACGAGCGGCATCTGGCCGTCGCCCGGGAGTACGTCTCGATCGATTCCCTGAGCGACGAGCGAGAGAAGCAGACCGCGGGCCGCGAGCCGCGAGACTGGCTGCCGGAGCAACAGCGAGACGAGCTGGAGCGGCTCGAAGCGGAGTGGGCTGCGGCGGTGAGGAGGTAAGCGCCAGTGGCGAAGCGTGGAGCGGACACGGCAGTTTCGAGCAGCTGGCCCCTAGCTGTATACGGCCATGCCCCGTCCCGCGTCACGGCCCGTCGGCACGCGCATTTCAGAAGGTCGTTGACTTGTTGCTCGCGCAGAGTGAGTTGTACGTGCCGACCAAGGCCCGGCGGGCCGAAACGAGGAGAAAGCCATGACCGTTCAGGAACTCATCGACCTGCTGCAGGAGCACGATCCCGAGGCGGAGGTCCGGATTATGTCGCAGGATGGCTGGCCCTTCGAGTGCAGCATCTTCGGCGTGACGACGCGCGAGGAGCTGGCCGACGACGACTGCGAGTGCGGTCGCCTGCTCGGGCGGCCACACGATGACGGCTGCCCTGCCGCCGAAGGGCAGGAGCAGGAGGACGGAATGGAAGGACGCGATGTTTTCCTCGTTGAGGGACAGCAGGAGCGCTACGGCAGCAAGAGCGCATGGATAGCGGCGCAGCGCTGCTGATCGGTCGCTCGCGACACCAACCGACGCCCGGGGATGAGGCGGGTGTCTTCGCGTTCTGGAGCGCCAGGCGCCGGTTGCCGGTCGAAAGCAGTTCGCCTGACGCTCGTCCCATGGGACTCAACGGGAATCACTTAAAGTTCGGACCGGGCAGGCAGCCGTGCCCCGAGTGCATGGGTTATTTCGCCGCTGGTCTTCGCCGGGGGACGGCTCAGGCCGCAATCCGGGACGTGCGGCGGGCAGGGGGACTGTGCCGTCAGACGCTCCGCCGCTACCAGGCTGACGTGCGGGCTTCCACCGAGGTGCGCTACTCCTCGTCTCGCCCGCGAAGGCGGCCGGCTCATCGCCACGTCCAGTGCCTCCACCATCGACGGGGCACCGCGCGGGCGAGCCTACGCCGGCAGCAAGGCTGCGCTCATCGCCACCATGCGGGGCCTCGCGGTTGAGCTGGCGCGGTACGGCATCACCGCGAACACGGTCATCCCCGGGTGGATCGCGACCGAGATGACCAAAGCCTCCATCGGCAACCAGAAGTTCGAGACGGCCGTCATCGGCCGCGTGCCTTTCCGGTGCTGGGGCACGGGCGAGGACTTCTCCGGCATCGCGGTCTACTTCGCCAGCGACGCCAGTGCGTACCACACCGGAGATACCATCGTCATCGACGGAGGCTATACGCGGTTCTAGGCGATCCAGTGCGCGCAGCGGCCTTCCGTATCGCATTCTGCGCCGCTCCGGGGGTCCCGCGATCCCGTCCGAGCCCTCGCTCACGATAAAGTGAGACATGCCCCTTCCTCCGGCCGAGCACGGCACGCGCACACCGCCCTGGGAGACCGATGCCGCGGAGGTTCTGCAGGCGCTCGGGACTCACCCGCGGAAGGGGCTCGATGCCGGCGAAGCGAAGCGGAGGCTCGCCGTCTTCGGACCGAACCAGCTGGAGTCCGAACCGCCGCTCCCGGCCTGGCAACGGCTCCTCCAGCAGCTCCAGGATCCGCTGATCTTCCTGCTGTTCGCGGCTGTCGCGGTCTCGTTCGCGGTCTGGCTGCTCGAAGGCGCAGATGGCCTCCCCTTCGACGTCATCGTGATCATATTCATCATCCTGGCCAACGCCGTGCTCGGCTACCTGCAGGAGGCGCGCGCCGAACACGCCGTGGCCGCGCTCCAACGGATGGCCACGCCGCTTGCAACGGTGCTGCGGGATGCCTCCGCCCGCTCGATCCCGTCTGCCGAGGTCGTGCCCGGCGACATCCTGCTGCTGAGCGAAGGCGACGCTGTCGCGGCCGACGGGCGGCTCTTCGAGGCTGCAACCCTCCGCGTCGCGGAAGCTTCGCTCACGGGCGAAAGCGAGCCGGTGCTCAAGGACGCGGCGACACTCGCTGGCACTGCCACGCTGGGCGACCGCCTCAACATGGTGTTCGGAGGCACCGCCGTCGTCGGCGGCCGAGGACGGGCCATCGTCATCGCCACTGGCATGAACACCGAGATGGGCCGCATCGCCGGCCTGCTGGGACAGGCCGCGGACGAGGCCACACCTCTACAGCGTGAAGTCCGCCTCATCGGACGATTTCTCGGCATCGCCGTCATCGTGATCGCCATCGTGGTCATGGCCGGGATCCTGCTCACTTCCGATATCGAGAGCACCTCCGATGTGGTGGACGTCCTTCTCGTCGGGGTATCGCTGGCGGTCGCGGCCGTGCCGGAGGGGCTGCCGGCAGTACTCTCCGTCGTCCTCGCTCTTGGCGTACAGCGAATGGCGCGCGAGAACGCCATCGTCAAGAAGCTCTCATCGGTGGAGTCCCTCGGCTCCGCATCGGTCATCTGCTCCGACAAGACCGGCACGCTCACGCGGAACGAGATGACCGTCACCACCGTTGTCACCGGCTCCGGCGTGGTCAGGATGACCGGGGTCGGCTATCGGCCGGAGGGGGAAGCCGTCATCGATGACCGTTCACTCGGAAGCGAACCAGCGGACGAGTGGCTCCTCGACGAAGTGCGCGCCGTGCTCGGTGGCGGGAGCCTCGCCAGCGACGCCTCTCTGCGCGAATCCGATGGCTCGTGGGAGGTGCTCGGCGACCCCACCGAGGCCGCCTTCCTGGTTGCCGAAGCCAAGCTCGGTCTCACCGAGGCACGCAGCGCCAGATTCGACAGAGTTGGAGAAGTACCGTTCACGTCCGAACGCAAGCTGATGAGCACGCTCCAGTCGGACGCCGAGGCGAACGGCCGCGTCGTCATCGTGACCAAAGGTGCGCCCGACATCCTTCTCGCCCGCTGCGACAGTGAACGGGTCGCGGGCGTGGTGCGCGAGCTCAGCGCCGCGCGTCGCATCGAGATCCTGGACTGTGTGGAGTGGCTCGCCGACCAGGCGCTTCGTCCGCTCGCTGTCGCCTATCGCGAATTGCCTTCCGGCGCCGCCACCAGCCCGCCCGCCGAGGGCTTCGAGGCCTACGAGTCCGCGCTCACGTATCTCGGCATGGTCGGCATCATCGACCCACCGCGTATGGAGGCTGCGGTAGCCGTCCGCCAGGCACAGCAGGCTGGCGTCCGTGTGCTCATGATCACCGGCGACCACCCGAACACCGCGGTCCGGATCGCCAGTGACCTGGGGATCGCCAGGCCAGGAGCGCATGCAGTCACCGGGATCGAGCTCGAGACGATGGACGAGGGCTCTCTCCGAGCCGCCGTAGCGGCGACGCCCGTCTACGCACGCGTGGCGCCGCAACACAAGCTGCGCATCGTCGACGCCTTGCAGGCGCAGGGGCACCTGGTGGCGATGACAGGCGATGGTGTGAACGACGCGCCCGCCCTGCGCACCGCGGACATCGGTATCGCCATGGGGATCAACGGCTCCGACGTGACCAAGGAAGCCGCCGATATGATCCTCGCCGACGACAATTTCGCCACGATTGTCGCCGCCATTCGCGAAGGACGCGGCATCTTCGCCAACATCCGCACCTTCCTCCGCTTTCTGCTCTCCTCGAACATCGGCGAGGTGTTCACCATGTTCCTCGGCGTCGTGGCCGCGAGCCTGCTCGGGCTCGACGATACGGGCGAGGCTGTCGCCGTGCCTCTCCTGGCCACGCAGATCCTCTGGATCAACCTCCTCACCGACACCGCGCCCGCGCTCGCGCTGGGCGTCGATCCGCCGCCAGCCGACGTCATGCGACATCCGCCGCGCCGCCTGAGCGACCGCATCATCGACGCCGAGATGCTGCGCGGCATCGCCTTCGTCGGGTTGGTCATGGCGCTCGCGACGCTCGTCGCGTTGGACCTAGGGCTCTCGGGCGGGCTGCTCGGTGGCGCTGGAGATATCGACGAAGCGCGCACCATGGCGTTCACGACGCTCGTGCTGGCGCAGCTGTTCAACTGCTTCAACGCCCGCAGCGACGAGACCAGCGCCTTCTCACGCCTCTTCACCAACCGGCTGCTCTGGCTCGCGGTCGGCGTCTCGCTGCTCCTCCAGGTCTCGGTCGTTCACGCGCCGTTCCTGAATGACGCCTTCAGCACGACGCCGCTGTCACTGTCGGACTGGCTGCTCTGTGGCGCACTGGCGAGTGCCGTCCTCTGGGCCGACGAAGTTCGCAAGCTGCTCGTGCGTCGCGTACGGCAGGCCTAGTCGCTCAGTCGCCCCAGGAGATTGCCCACGCCCTGGCTGGCCGTCAGTACAACGATCGCGACGAGAAGGTGCTCACCGACCGCGGCCCGGACATCTCCCTCGTTGCGCCGCGTCACCCACCAGGTGAACCCGACCAGGACCAGCAGCCCCCACCCGATCGAGACCAGCACTGCGACCCCGAGCGGCAGGAGCAAGATGGGCACGAGGAACGTGAGGGCGAACGTGAGCTTCGCCACGAAGGTGACGCCCGCCGCCAGCCATGCGGCGCGCTGGTCCACGCCACTCGACTCCTGCGAGATGTGCAGGCCGAAGGCGTCGGAGAAGGCGTCAGCGAGCGCGATGGTGGCGACGCCGGCAGCGACAGCCTGCCGCGTATCAGTACCGGAATGGAGCCCCACGATAAGGCCCAGCGTCGTCAGCACGCCGGATGTCAGCCCGAAGCCCGCGCCGCTGAGGATGGCGTCGGCCCGGCTCGTCGTGGCAACGTCTCGCGTCATCGCGCTCATCCTACACGCATCTGCGGGCGCGCTGCGGCGGTTTTGTGGTGCGGATCACTGTCCCCGCGTGGCCGCGCGTGGCACGATCGCGCCATGGCGAAGCCGGCCGACGCACTACTCGGACATCTCGGCCTCGAACGTGAGGCCCCGTCGCTCGACTACCTCCACGCCATCGTGCGACAGCACCAGCTTCGCGTGCCCTTCGAGACGCTCACGAAAATCACCGATTACGAACCCGGCCTGGCGCGCGGTGACTTCCTCCCTCCCATCGAGGATTACGTCCAGCGCATCGTGAGCCGCGGTGCGGGCGGCCTCTGCTGGACGCTCGCTCGCGGGCTGCATTACCTCCTGACCGACCTCGGCTTCGATGCCTCGCTGATGTACATGGCACCTAGCCACTGCTGCGCGCGTGTGGACCTGCCGGACGGGCCTTTCTACGCCGACGTCGGCTATGGCGCTCCGATCTTCCAGGCCTACCCGTTGTTCACGTCCTTCACGCTCGATACCCATCGCGAACG
>JALOAP010000225.1 GCA_023228745.1 Dehalococcoidia bacterium
GACCGAGAAAATCATCATAAAGGTCATTATGTATCTTTTGGGTTTGCTGGTCAAGTCCACCAAAAACCAGCTTGATGACAAGCTGTTTCTGGACCTGTCCGAAGCCCTGGGAGTACATGAGAAGAAAGACACCGGGGAAGCCTCAAAGTGAACTACTATGGGTATGGAAATCCTGAGGAAGTGGCCCGGATAGTGCACCGGATATGTTATCATTTTCATACACCGGATTTGAGATATAAGATGATCTGCGGCATTATTGCCGCAGAGACCCAGTTCGGAACATATCCGGACCGCACCGAAAGCTCGGGTATCGGTATAATGCAGTTTGATCCGATTGCCTTTGAAGATGTGCAGCTAAACACAAGACAGAAATACCGGGACCTAGTTTCAAAGCAATTTGAAATTAAGATGGATCTTGTAAACATATGTTGCCTGAGATACGATGTATCCTTGAGCGTAATCTACGGAATACTGAAACTATTGCGAATACCTGAACTTCTGCCTGATAGGTTGGAATGGCAGGCCCACTACTGGAAAATTCACTGGAACACATCTTCAGGCAAAGGGAGCATTCAGCATTACATTGACTCTTACAACAAATGGAAAAAAATAATAGGAGAGTACGAATATGTCAGCAGTAAAAGTTCATCTTTATGATGACTCAACATTAAAGGCCAGTCCGGTAGTATCTGGCGGTTTATGGTCTCAGGCATCCGTTTCACTGACGGCCGGTATGCATATATTGAAGGCCAAGGCGGAGGATGCTGCAGGAAACCTATCCGGATTTTCTGCGGTAAAAAAAGTATTTACCGGAAGTACCACAAAACCAGTTTGCTGGTTGCTTGATGACACTGGTCTAAATGCTTATGACAATATCACAAACGACAGCACGCCAAGAATTAAGGTTAAACTACAATTAAATTCAGAAAGAAGTACACTCGGTACTGATGATGTGTCTGCAAATTCTGTAAGTGCATTAAAAATTTACAAGAAAACAGGAACAAGCACTTATTCGCTTTTAGGTACATACACTGAAAACTTAAAGACTCTGGATGGAATTGTAACATTTGAAGCAATTCATCAAATTGAAACGGCCCTAGATGACGGAAATCATGAATTTTGTGCTTCCTGGGTTGATGCGCAGGGTAATGAATCGGCAAAGGGCACGATTCTTACTATCACAATTGACACGCAGGCTCCAGATGCCCCTGCGATCAACAATGTTGAAGACGGTCAGGTTTTTGTAGGAACATCCATCGATGTATCCGGAAGTGCCTCTTAAAAGGGGTGACCGGTGGCTAAGCAAACAATAGATCTCGGGACACAGGGAACCGTATCCGGAGATACGGTCCGGAGCGCATTTGACAAGTGCAATGATAACTTTGATGAACTTTACCAGCTTGTTGATAAGCTAGGCGGCTATAAAGGCGAATATTCGACTCAAACCACCTCTACAACTACCAGCTTCGTATATAGCTCGACCTTTGGCGATACAATTCCACCCGGGAATTATCTGGTGATCGTTTCCTGCTGGATGTATAGCAATACGATCGGTACTGTTCATACAAATGTTATTTTTGATGGAGTAACCAACATATATGGTGTAATCCCTTCCGGATCGGGTTTCATACAAAATGTTGCTGCAATTGCCTTCATATCGCCATCGTCAAATGTTGCCGTAAAGATTGGCGTGAGGCGAAGAGGCGGAACCGGTGATGCATCGGCAAATCAGTTTAAATGGGTAGCCATCCCCATAAGGAGCTTTACATAATGGCTCAGTTATTTGATACGTCTGTAGTTAAGATATTCAAAATGATCGGCGGACTCCCCAACCCGGCCGTGGACACTTATCTCGCCCAAGATACTACAATTGATGAAGTTAGCGGAGCCGGGTATTGGCAGACGAACATATCCTTGCCTGAAGGTAGGCATAGCATTTATTCGGTTGCTTATGATTTGGCTGGGAATGAAAGCATTAAAAACTTAAAAACTATCATAGTGTTGCCATCGCCGTTCAGGGTCAGCAGCACGATAGCCTGGACAATTGGCGAAATTGGAGCAGTCACGATAGGAGAATGCAATTGAGAAGCTATAAGGTCGAATATTTCCGGCAGACAGGCAGTAAGCCGGATCCTGATGTTGACACGAAGATCTACGAAACAACCCGGACGGAAGAAAATGCCGGGGTTGATCATATTGTCACGCTTGCTTTGCCCTATGGCCAATCGCTGATCTATAGCCGGGTGACGGACAATGTCGGGAATGTGTCGAGAATATCAAACGTGAGGAGTCTGAACAGAAATGGAGAATGATTATAATATCACCGGCAGCACGATAAAAACACTCACTGAGATTTGGTGGAGATGGGATGATCCGTCAGCGAAAGCCCATCTTCTCGAGGGCTGTGTGGAATGCCGTTTCCTAGTAAAGAATCCTTATGATAACCCAGGAAAATTGTATTCTCTTGAATTCAGCGTTGACGGCGGAACGACAAGGTACCCGGCCACTGTCCTTCCCGACAAGGGCGTAGGGGCTGCCGCATTTGATTTGAATGCAAAGATAAAGCAGATCTCAGTCTGGTGGTTTGCCGGGTATGATCTTCGCATTATGAGGCAGTTTACAGGAGTTAAGCTGTATGCAAAGTTTTGCGAAGAACTTACCGGGGACCAGACCGAGGAAAGATCTACAACAATTGACGTAGATCTTCGGCCTACCGGGCATTTTACCGTGATATCGCCCAGGAGTAATGACCGGTATTTCAACTTGAAATTTGTGTCTAAACAGACAGTGATCCCGGGAGTGCTGCATTTTAAGGTCGAGATCGACAATGTTGAAACTTTTGACAGCCCGGATCTTCACGTTCTTTCGACACGTGAGGCACCGCTTGAGTGGCTTTGCGATGGGGGCGCTTTCCCGGAAGAGGGTGTTCAAAGCAACACCAGTCATATCATTGAATTCAATACTGCACTTTTGGGCAGCCTTGTGGAGGGAGACTATTACTACAGGATAACTGCAGATTTCGATCAATTTTACCCTGTTATAACCTACCCGGCGGACGGTCAGGTGTTCGTGGGTGAAACGATAGATGTGACCGGTAAAGTCATAATACTTGATACATTGGAGAGCTGATGAAAGAAAAACAATATGTAATCCAGGGCGTGAAGCTTCGAATGGGTGAAATGACCCTGGGGCAGGACAAGAAGCTGCTTGAACTCATGAATGGACGTGAAATCAATTTTGAGGAAATGAAAGGCCTTCAGGGCACAATCAGCTACCTACTGAAAAATGATATCCTGAATGATTTTCTCAAAGTGATTCTCAAAGGCGATACCGATTCGATTGACATCGATGAGATCACCAATTCGGAACTGGAGGAAATAATCTCGGATTTTTTCGGCTTAAACGGCAAGTGGATTTCGAAGTTGAACGACTTATTGAACGATTTCCTGAAAACGATGAAGCTGACGACCCCCTTGCCGAACTTGGAACGGAAGCCCCGGAAAGCACCTACGACCGGCTGATCGTAGGCCTTTCCCAGGGAGATATCGTAAAGGGTCTTGAGATCATGGAAAAAGTAACGATGACCCAGGCTTTGAACTGGCTATTGATAAGGATGAACAATGGCTGACCGCAGCAGAACAGTATTGGAAGTGCAGGCTGATATATCTGATATCTCCAGAAAGATAGCAGTCGTTGACAAACAACTTGATCAAATGGCTGTTAATGCACACCAAGGTTCTCAAAAGATAGGGGCCGGGTTCAGTAATGCCGGTAAACAGGTTGCAGGTGCCACTACCCGGATCTCCGATGGATCAGCCCAGGCAATGACGGCTGTCACAGGCCTGAACTGGATTGTTTCAGACAGCCCTTACTTTTTCCAGAACATGCGAATGGGTATCATGGCGGTATCCAACAATATCAACCCTCTGGTTAATAATATTGTTTATTTGAAAAAAGAGACCGGAAGTATGAAGAACGCTTTTGCAGCCATTGGCAAACAGCTTACCGGTCCGATGGGTGTTGTTTTTGCCATATCAATTGCCATTGCAGCAATCCAGGCGATATCTTTCATTATGGGAAAACATAAGGCCAAAGCGGAAGGTGCCGCAGAGGCGAACAAAGAGTTTAAGAAATCACTTGAGCAAATAAATAAAGTCGTGTCAATCGATGCTTTGGAAGCGCAGCTTGAAACAAGCCATAAGCTCATTGTTGCCAGCGAGCAGGACCTGAAGAATAAGAAAGAAAAAATGAAAACGCTTCAGGCCGAACTAGGGTTACTTGAAGCACAGAAGAATGTCGGCAATCAGTATTCACAAGCCCTTCAAACCACTAATATGCAGATGAGCGCTGATCAGGCCGAAAGGTTAAAGAAAAAGCGAGAGGAAGAAAAAGAGCTTCAATCTGAAATCGACAACCTTACACAAATAAACAATGAGGAAAAGCTACGCATAGAAAAGGCGGAGACCCGGCTTGAACTATTGAAACAAGTTGAATTCAGCTCTGAGAAAGAAGTATCCCTCCAAAATCGCTTATTTGAGCTCCGGACTTCGCAATTGCCTATCGAAGAACAGATCCTCGCATGGGAAAACAAACGGAATGAAATAACCGGGGATTCTGTCGAAGACCAGGAAAAAAGGCTTGACATTGATCAGAAGCTTTTAACCCTGAATGAAAAGAAAAAGAAGCTTGAAGAGGAAATCACCGAGCTTCAAAAAGAAGAATTGACCGGCGATGAAAAGATCGCCGAACTCCGGGAAAAGATAAATTCCATCGATCAAAGCACGCTTGAGGGGAAAAAAGAGGCTCTTGCTCTTGAGAGAGAAATAAAGAATGTCCAGAAAAGCAGTCAGAAAGCCCGGGATGAGGCGGAAAAGAAGTATTTGCAATTAAGATCCGGCGCTGACACTGAAAGCAAGAAATATCTGAATCAGCGAATCATAGAGATTGAGCAGGAGCTTTCTGCGGTTGAGGCAGGGACCGAACGTGAAAAACAGCTGCTGACGGATCTGTTCAATTTTAAAGCTCAACTTCTTGAAAAGGAAATCGAGCAGAAAGAATGGCAAAGAGAGCGTGAAATTCAATATCAGCAGCAGCTGGCCGGTATTATTGCTGACGGCGGCCTGGAGGGAATTTATGACCAGATGTTCAGCAATATCAAACAGAAGGTTGTTGAGTACTGGCTACAGAAGCTTGGCATTACACAGGCCATGATGAACATGGAACAGGCAATAATCATGCTCGGAGAGGGCAATATCCAGGGCATCCGGGACATGTTCCATCAAAAAGAGATGGGGCAACAAGCTGAAGAAACTGCAGCAGCTGCAGTCGGAGCGGGAACTAAGGGAGTTGAGTCCGCATCGGGGATTCCATTCCCAGGTAACCTTGCTGCAATCGGCCTTGTCCTGGCGTCCGTATTCTCTGCTCTGAGGAAGTCAAAAATTACCGGCAGGCAAATCGTGGCTGCTGCCGAGGGAGCGATCATTAATAAGCCTACCCTTTTATTGGCTGGCGAGGCTTTAAATCGCTCAGGAACCGAAATCGTGATGCCTGAGCGCAACTTCAATCGCTATATGGAAAAAGAGATCATACCCGGCATCATGGCAAAGGTAAATATCAACAATAACGGCATGGAATCGAGGCTGGAGCGTGTAGAAAACGCGATCTACACCATAGGCAGGCAAATA
>JALOAP010000226.1 GCA_023228745.1 Dehalococcoidia bacterium
GGGTACTTCCACTGCTCCTGCTGCGCCACCTCGTGGCGTATAACCGACTGGAGCAGCCAGAGTTCCTCGCAGGTGAATACTGCAGTTGCGGTTTGGGTCGCGTCCCATTGCGGAGCCATCGCGCCACCTCACGGGGCTGAAGAACTGGCGTCCTCCTCGGAAGCCTGTCCTTAGCATCCCCCGCTTCTCGCCGCGACCCGATAAAGCCAATCAGTTCAATGTTGCTTCTCTATCACAAGGGCCCGTTCGCGGTTGCATCCTTCGCACCATCGTGCTCCTCGCCCACCGCTTCCAGGATGTGGATCGTGCCCTTTGTGCCGTTCACCGCAACCAGGTCGCCGGTACGAATGACCGTCGTCCCATTCCTTACATTGGCCACCGCCGGCAGGCCATATTCGCGGGCGACCGTGCTTCCGTGGCTCAGTGCGCTGCCCATGTCCACGACGAGCCCCGAAGCCAGCGCGAAGAGCGGCGTCCAGCCTGCATCGGTCACAGGAGCAACCAGCACTTCACCGGGCTGGATCGGCTCGTCCACCCGCGGATCACGGATGACGCGCGCTCGTGCCGTCACCATCCCCGCGCTTACGGGCGTACCGGTGAGGACATCGCCCGCATGCCCCGCTTCTGCGGGCTCGAGGGGCTCCGGGCGGCCACGGAAGCGCTCCGGCAGGATGACATGCCGGTTGCGCTCATACTCCCGCCGCCGCCGCTGGACCTCGTCGCGGTAGCTACTCTTTCCGTCGCCTTCCAGCACGGCGCGAAGTTCTGCACTTGAGAGGAAGAAGATGTCCTCCTCCCTGTCGATGAGGCCGCGCTCTACAAATCGGCGTTGCACCTCGGGCAGGAGCCATTCGACGAGCCGAACCTGGCGCACGACCAACGACTTCGTCCGTTCCCGCTGCGCCACCCAGCGTTGCGCATCGCCGAGGACCCACCGGAACAGCGCCCGCTTTGCCGGGTTCATTCGGCGCATGAGCTCGTCAGTCAGCGCCAGCCGCTCCTGTTCCTGCCGTGCCAGCGAAGCAAGCGGCGATTGCTCCTCCTCCATGTCGAGGAAGGACCGCACCACGGCCACCGCCGAGGCCGGGTCGCGGCGCCAGGTCTGCACCGAGACCTCCACCTCGTTGAGCCCGCGGTGCCCGTGCCGTTCGATGAAGGCACTGAAGCGCTCGCGCCAGGCTGCGTTCTCCTCCGCAAAGGGGTCGAACGCCGGGTCGCGCAGGCGCTCCGCGACCCCCTCGCGCAGCGCCACCCGCGAGAGCTCCCAGAGGTCGATGCTGATCTGCGCGCTTTCGACTCCCTGCAGCCCCGTGAAGAGCAGCGGAAGCTTCCCTTCCGTCTCGTCGCCCAGGATCGGTCGTACGAGCTTTTGGACGTTGTCGAAGCCGAGGCCCGCCGCCGCCGTGATCCTCAGGTGCACCTTTGCGACTTCAACACCAATATCCGAGAGCCGGTCCCGCACACGCGAAAGGCGCTCGTCACTCATCGCCGCCGGGTCAAGCGCCCGCACCTTCTGTTCGACCGCGAGCGCACGCCGCTCGGCGCGATCCGCCTGCTTCCCAAGCGTGATGAACATGCGCACCAAAGGCGCCAGGCTGGTGAACCGAAACCGCCAGGTACGGAGCCGTTCCCGCGCCGTCGGCTCTGGCCACTCCTCTTTCGTGGCGCCCCCAAGGTAACGCTCCTCGATCGCGTCCGCGCCAGCGCTGATCGCCCGGTTCGAAACCAACCGGGTGGCCGTGATGTTCAGGAACATCCGGTCGTAGAACGACCCGATGAACACCGGCCACTCGTCCTTCGCCAACAGCTTCAGGTCGTGGTAGTCCATCGTGTAGGCACGCGGCACCGTCTCGTCGAACGTCGTCATCGTGAGCGGCGTCAGCAGCCCCGGCAGGATCTCCTGCACGTTCGCACTGGTCCAAACATCCGCGTCCGACGTCGGCGTGTCGAACTCGCTCTGCCAGCCTCGTTCGGTATCGGCCGACCCCGTTGCTGTGATCACGCGGGACTGCAGCAGCCAAAGCGTTCCCTCGGCGAACGCGAACTCGATGTCCTGTGGCGCGCCGAACGCCTCCTCCGCTCGGAGGGCCGCCAGCGCTGCTTCCCTTGCCTGTTCGATGGTGATAGCCGGTGCCCCCGGCCGGTGCTCTTCCACCACTTCGAGTCCGGAGCGTGCGAACACCAACCGGTCGCCCTCTACCGCGCCGGACACCAACTGCTCCCCAAGTCCCGCGACCGCTTCCACCACGACACGGCTGGCGTCGCCCGTAATGGGGTCGATACTGAACGCCACCCCGGCCGACTCCGCCGGCACCATCCGCTGCACAACGACGGCCATCCGCGACGGTTCGCGCCCCGTGCGTTCGCGATAGGCCACCGCTGCCGCGGAATCGAGCGATGCGACGCACTGCTCCACTGCCTTGAGCAGTTCGGCTTCCCCTCGGACGTTCAGCACGGTGTCGTGCTGGCCCGCGAACGACGCCTCGGCGCCATCTTCGTCCACCGCCGACGAGCGCACAGCAACCGCTGCTCCATCCCCCGCGAGCTCACTGTACGCACCGAGGAGGCCCCCGCGGAGCTCGCCGGTCCAGCCTGTGGTCTCCAGCAAGGCAGTGCCGTCAGTGTCCAGCACGAACCCGGGTGGGACGTCGAACCCTGCGCGCATAAGTGCAGCGAGGCTCCCAGCCTTGCCACCCACCACCGGGCGGCTGTGGTCGTCGAGGTCATAGAGGGGGCGAATATGTGGCATGGTCGAGAGTGTAGGGTTACGCATCGTTTTGTGCAGTTGTGGCCGAGGGGGTTGACCGGTGATAGAACAAGCGTTCTAATATTGCGTAAGACAACAGGAGAATGTCATGCGGCTCCTCTGCCTCCTCTTCCCCCGCTTCGGTCTCTCGCTGGTTCGGCGTCAGCGCCCGGTGCTGGCGGATCGCACCCTGGTCATGCTCCAGGGCCACGGCGAGGATGCTCTCGTGACCTCCGCAACCTGCGATGCGTCCGCGCGGGGCCTCCTCCCCGGGATGACCGCTGCCGAGGCCCGCCGGCGCCTCCCCGATGCGCGGTTCCTCCCGGATAACGCGGGCGACTCCCTTGACCAGCTCGAGCGTGTTGCCGACATCATCCGTCGCCGCGCGACACCTCTTGTCGAGATCGCCGGGCGCGAGCACCTGTTTGTCGATATCACCCGCCTCACCCATGGTCCGCGCGAAGAAGCGGCTCTCGCCGAGAGTCTCGCCCGGCTGGCCACGACCTGGACGGAGTGTCCGGTCCGGGCGGCCGTTGCAAGCACGCGCCGTGAAGCACTTGATGCCGCTCGTACGGCGCGTGCGACGCCCGTGATCTGCCCGCCCGCCACGTTCGAAGCGGACCGTCCCATCGCGCCCTACCGGCCGGAGGTCATCGCCGTCGGCCTCGAGGCACCTTCGGAGCCGGTGCTGCGTGCGAGGTTGGGCCGCACCTTCCGTCACCTCGACACTGTCCTCGGCGCCCGAAACGGATCCTTCCGGTCTGTCGACCTGGTGGTGACCGATGCAACCGGTGATCGGGAGCTGTCGCTCCGGCTCCGCCAGCCCGAGGCGACAACAGCCGTCGTTGCGCGGACACTCCTCGAACTCCCGGCAGTGCTCGCGGGCGCCACGGCCGTGCACATCACGCTTGGCCAGCTCGGCCCGGACGTGCGTGTCCGCCCATGCACCGCCAGTGCGGCGCATCGGCCCGTCCAACGGTCGCACCGGCGTCGCCAGGTGCTGCTTCGCGCGAGCTAGCCCCATCCGCGCGACAGATACGGTTTCGCGCGCTCCTTCAGCCGTTCCTTCGCACCCGCGCGAGCGTTCCCGCCGCACACTCGCCCACCATGACGATCTCCACAGCGCACAGCACGGGCCGCATTCCGACAGGCTAGCCACTCCCGCCGCCCGGCCCCGTTGAATCCGCTCATGCGGCCGGTCTGCGCTACGTGGCGGATGCTGCGCCCGGCATCCGCCGAAAGAGGGCCCGGGACACGTTCCGCTACGTCGGCCCGGACGGTTCGCCCATCCGCGATGACGACATCCGGTCGCTCGCCGTCCCGCCAGCATGGACCGACGGCTGGATCTGTCCGAAGTCCAACGGGCACATCCAGGCCACGGGCCGCGACGCAAAGGGCCGCAAGCAGTACCGCTACCACCCCCGTTGGCGGGAAGTCCGCGACGAGACGAAGTTCACCCGCATGCTCGCGTTCGGCGCGGCCCTTCCGAATATTCGCGGCCGCGTGGACGATGACCTCGGCAGCCGAGGTCTCCCACGTGAGAAGGTGCTCGCCACCGTGGTTCGCTTGCTGGAGACGACCCTCATCCGGGTGGGCAACGATGAGTACGCACGGGACAACCGCTCCTTCGGCCTCACCACCATGCGCGACCGCCATGTCGACGTCGATGGCAGCAGCCTCGTTGTCCAGTTCGAAGGGAAGTCCGGCAAGAAACACCGCATCGACCTCCGCGATCGACGGCTCGCCAGCATCGTAAAGCGATGCCGCGACATCCCGGGCTACGAACTCTTCCAGTACGTGGACGAAGAAGGCCAACGCCAAACCATCGACTCATCCGATGTAAACGAGTACCTGCGCGAGATCTCCGGCGAGGACTTCACCGCGAAGGACTTCCGCACCTGGGCCGGCACGGTCCTCGCGGCGCTCGCGCTGCAGGAGTTCTTGCAGTTCGACTCCAACGCCGAGGCGAAGCGGAATGTTGTCCGGGCGGTGGAACAGGTGGCCCGGCGGCTGGGGAACACCGCTACCGTCTGCCGCAAGTCCTACATACACCCGGCCGTCATCGACTCGTATCTCGACGGCACTATGCTCGAGGTGTTCCGAACCCGCACTGAGAACGAACTCCGGGACGAGCTTCCGAACCTTTCGCCGGAAGAAGCTACCGTCATGACCCTCCTGCGGCAGCGGCTGGCGCGGGAATTGGAGCGAACCCGGGACTGAGCTTCCGCTGCTCGTACTGGCGAATCAGTTGGCCGAAGAGCCTCGTGGCGTTGTGTTGCCGGTTCGGGATGGTCGTCGGCAGCCCGAGGTGGTAGGTGCCCGTTGGCAGGACGCCGCAGCCGCCGTAGTACCGCAGCAGCAGGAACTGCACGACGACCTCCTCTCCAGCGTGTTCGCCCGGCAGCAGCGGCCAGAAGCTGAACCCGCCCACATCGACCAGTTTCTCCCGGTCGTACAGCACGTTTCCGCCAACCCACGCGACGTGGTAGCGGACCGGTTGGCCACCCGGTGCGAGCTGCCGCTCCAGGTGTAGCGGATTGGCCGCGTTGTTCACGAGATGCCGTTCCCAGGGGATGTTCTCCTCCCCGAACGGCTCCGGCCGTACCGGTCCCTGCCACGGCTCGATCCCCTGTTCGTGGGGACGCACGTCCTCGATGAACTCGAGGCCCACCGCCGGGCAGCCCACGAACCCGCACCCTTCGCTCTGGATCACCGACATCATCCGTTCCACGACGTCGCGGTCCAGCAGCAGATCGTCATCCAGGTACTGGACGTACCGCGCACTGCTCTGCTCGAGCAGAAACTCGCGGTGCTCGGCCAGCCCCCGCCTCGGGATGTGCCGCAGCACGCGCACCTCGTGCCCGCGCCAACGCAACGCCCGGATGGCCTGCTGTATTTCGAGACTCCCAATGTACGTCTCTGGCTCGGGCGT
>JALOAP010000227.1 GCA_023228745.1 Dehalococcoidia bacterium
GGCCACGTGGAATCGGAATTTTCCGATACACTGAGCCCCAGCACGATGAAGACTATCCATGACCTGACGCACGACGAGGAGCGCGCGGCGGAAATTTTCCGGGCGCTGGGCAACCCCGCGCGCGTACGCATCGTGACAGAGCTCGCGAAGCGCCAGGCTTGCGCGACGAGCGACTTCGTCGAATTGCTGCCGCTCGCGCAGTCCACCGTGTCGCAACACCTGAAGGTGCTCAAGGACGCCGGAATCATCCGCGGCACCATTGAGGATGAGCAGTGTTACTGCCTCGACCCGGAGACGATCCACTGGCTGGTGCTGTTCTGCACCCAGGTGTGCTGCCCCCCGGGGACGGCGCTGCACTCAGACCTGCCGCTCTTCGATTCGCCCCCGCCACGTCCGCGGGCCGTGCATAACGGTGAGAGCGCTGAACGGTAGTCCATTTGCCCGCGCTGGCGCATTCTTAAGTCCATGCTCGTAGTGCAGAAGTATGGTGGCACGTCGGTCGCCGACGCCGAACGGATCCGGCACGTCGCCGGGCGCGTAGTGAAGCGCGTTCGCGCAGGCGACCAGGTGGTGGTCGTGGTCTCCGCGATGGGGAACACGACCGACGAGCTCATCGACCTGGCCCTCTCCATCACGCCCGAGCCCGACCCGCGCGAGCTCGACATCCTCCTTTCGACCGGCGAGCAGATGTCGATCGCGCTGGTTGCGATGGCGCTACGGGCACTTGGTCAGGAGGCCGTTGGCCTGACCGGCCAACAGGCGGGGATTTACACCCGCGCGCAGTATGGTGCGGGCCGCATCGCCCGGGTGCAGGCGGATCGCGTGCGCGAAGAACTGGCGAAGGGGCGCGTCCCGATCATCGCCGGCTTCCAGGGCATCACCGAGGATGCGGAAATCGTGACGCTCGGCCGCGGTGCGAGCGACACCACGGCGGTCGCGCTGGCCGTCGCCCTCGGCGCCGACCGCTGCGAAAACTGCAAGGATGTCGAGGGTGTCTACACGGCCGACCCGCGCCTTGTGCCGACGGCCCGCCGCCTCACGGACATCACCTACGAGGAGATGCTCGAGCTGGCGACGCAGGGCTCGCAGGTGATGCACAACCGCGCGGTGGAACTCGCGTCGGTCTATGACCTGCCCATCCTCGTGACATCGAGCATGGTCGACGATGTGCCGGGTACGCTGATCCACGGAGGTCCTGAATTGGAAGAACGGAACCGGGTGCGTGGCATCGCACACGACACCGACGTTGCGAAGATCACGCTGCGCCACGTCCCGGACAAGCCGGGGATCGCCGCGGATATCTTCGAGCCGCTGGCCGAGCACGGCGTGAGCGTCGACACCATCGTCCAGAACGCGAGCGAGCGCAACCTGACGGACCTCACGTTCACGCTCTCGCGCAAGGACCTGAAGCGCGCCGAATCGCTTATGCCCGAGATCTGCGAACGGGTTGGCGCGGCTGGCTTCGCTTCCGATGCAAACCTCGGCAAGGTCAGCATCGTTGGTGTGGGTATTCAGACTGCGCAGGGCTACGCCGCCCGCATGTTCCGCACGCTTTCGGCCGCGGGGATCAACATCGAGCTCATCTCCACCAGCGAGATCCGGCTCACGTGCATCATCGACGCCGAGCGTGTCGTCGACGCTGTCCGGCTGCTCCACGACGCCTTCGAACTGGAGACCGCGGAAGCACAGGACTAACCGCCAAAGCCGCGGTCGCTACAGGATCGGCAGGTACTCGTTCAGTTCGAAGTCGCTGACGTGGCGGCGGTACCGTTCCCACTCGATGTGCTTGTTCTTCAGCAGGCTTTCGAATGTGTGGTCTCCCAGCGCCGAGCGAAGGAAGCTGGACTGTTCCGCTTCGCCGATCGCCTCGATGAGGCTGCCGGGAAGAATCCCGATGCCGCGCTCCAGGCGCTCCTCGCTGGTCATTTCGAAGACGTTCCCCTCGAAGGGCGGCGGGAGCGGGATCTCCTTCTCGATGCCATCCAGCCCGGCGGCAAGCATCACCGCGAAGACCAGGTAGGGGTTGCAGGCCGGGTCGGGCGAGCGGTATTCGATGCGAGTGTGCATCTCCTTGCCCGGCTGGTACTCCGGGATGCGGATGAGGTCGCTGCGGTTGCGGCGGGCCCAGGTCATGTAGACGGGGGCTTCGAAGCCCGGCATGAGCCGCTTGTAGCTGTTGACCCACTGGTTCGTTACGAGTGTGAGTTCGCGCGCGTGGTGCAGCAGGCCAGCGATGTAGCTCCGGGCAATGCCGCTCAGGTGGTACGGGTCGTTGGCATCGAAAAAGGCATTGCGCTCGCCTTTGAAGAGTGACTGGTGCACATGCATGCCGCTTCCGTTCTCGTCCTGGATCGGCTTCGGCATGAACGACGCGAAGACGCCGTTCGCGAGGGCGACCTCCTTCACGACGAGCCGGTACGTCATCGCCGCGTCGGCCATCGTGAGCGCGTCGGTGTAGCGGAGCGCGATTTCGTGCTGGCTCGGGGCAACTTCGTGGTGGCTGTACTCCACCTGGATCCCCATCGCTTCCAGTGCGAGCACCGTTTCGCGGCGAAGGTCGCTTGCGACATCGGCAACCTGGTCGAAATAGCCGCCGCGGTCGAGCGGTTCGCGGCTCTGTGGGTCCTTGAAGTAGAAGTATTCCATCTCGGGGCTCACGTAGAACGTGTAGCCGAGGTCGGCAGCGCGCTTCAGTTGCTGGCGAAGCACGTAGCGGGGGTCGCCAGCAAACGGCGTGCCGTCGGGCCGGATGATGTCGCAGAACATCCGCGCGACTCCCGGTTCCTTTGGCCGCCAGGGGATGAGCTGGAACGTGGTCGGGTCAGGCAGCGCGAGCATGTCCGACTCGTCGATGCGGGCGAAGCCTTCGATGCTGGAGCCATCGAAGCCCATGCCCTGTTCCAGCGCCTTCTCGACCTCTTCCACGGTGATGGCGAAGGATTTGAGAGCACCGACAATGTCGGTGAACCAGAGCCGCACGAACTTGATGTCGTGTTCGCGGCAGGCGGAGAGGACGTAGCTGGCTGATTCGTTCGTCATGGCACCCGGCCTCCGCGTTGGCGGACCGCACCAGTGTAGCGGCGGAGTGTTACGGGCGCGTGTCCGGAGGGCCGGAGAAGCGGGTACGATGGCCCACATGGTGGCGTTCTTGCTCTGGCTCATCCTGTTCGCCCTGAGCGGGCCGCTGGCATTGCTCGCGTTGCTGGTGTACCCGTTCCTCTGGCTCGTGCTGCTGCCCTTTCGACTGGCCGGTTTCGCCGGTGGTGGGCTCCTGCGGCTGGCCACGGCCCTGGTTACCCTCCCCCTCCGCGTCTTCGAGCGAAGGTAGAGGGCCGCGCTCCGGCAGACAATGTGCGAGCCGCGGGCAACCTGCTTCGCTGCTGCTTGATGCGTGATTTCGCCCCCGCGGTGAATGCTGGGAGGAGACAGCGCAAAGGGGGCCGCGATGACGGAGCCACACGACGCGGCAAAGGACCTGGAGACACCTGCGGGTATCGATGTAACCGGCCATGAGGGCCTAATCACCAACATGAGCGCTCGCCGCAAGGAGATGCTCGATCGCATAAAGACAGACCCGAGCGAAATCGGCCCCAAGACGCCGGAGGAGGCTTCCACGCCGGACGATCGGAACACCGTGGCGTACGAAGAGGAGCTCCGCGTGCGCCGGGCGATGGAAGAACGCGAGGACCAGGCCTAAGGAGCCGCGCGCATTAGGGGCCGTTCGGCCTATCCCGACACGCCCGCCCGGGGAAGGAAAAATCAGTCGCCTCCCGACACGATCCAAGGTGATCAGTGTACGAGGAGGTAGCGATGCTCACGGCGCATGAGGCGGCGAAGGACCTGGAATCACCCGCGGGGGTCGATGCTCCTGGCTACGCAGGCACGATCACGCACATGACTGCGCGGCGCAAGGAGATGCTCGAGCGGATGAAGCAAGAGCTCAAGGCGTCACAGCCGAACAACCCGGAGGAGGCTTCCCAACCCGACGCGCGCAACATCGAAGCATACGCGCAGGAGCGCCGCATGCTCCGGGCGATGGCCAACCGCGATCGAGCGGCGTAGTGGGTTAAGGGGGCGCCGATGTGAGGCCCCTGTCAGGGCGCCGCGGGCGCCGTTTGGACCAGATTTCGGCAGCGGACACTACCGTGGATGCAAAGGACCGAGGAGGTTTCTATGCATCAGACCGAAGTGAGGGAACACATGGCGGTTGTCTGTTCGAACAACGAGCAGTTCGGCACCGTCGACCGGGTGGAGGGCGATAGCATCAAGCTCACCAAGGATAGGAGCGGCCAGCACCACTGGATACCGATGAGCTGGGTCGAGCGTGTGGACGACAAGGTCCACGTTGATCGGCCGGGCTCGCAGGCGATGAAGGAGTGGATGAGTACCCCTCCAGAGAGCCGACAGCAGGCATAGCGCCTGCGGCCAACATGAATCCGTCCGTGCGGAGGAGCAGATGCTCCTCCGCTTTTTTCTGCGGCGCGCGTACAATCCGCGCGTGAGCGAAAACGGCACTGCCGCCTATCGCAGTATTCGTGAGCTCGACGAGGGCGACCGGCCCCGGGAAAAGTTGCTCCGGCACGGCCCCGGCGTGCTCAGCGAGGCGGAGCTCCTGGCGATCGTGCTCGGCTCGGGCCTGCAGGGCGAAAATGTCCTCGACATGGCCCGGCGCGTGCTGGAGACGATGGGGAACCTTCCCGGTCTCGTGCGCGCTGATACGCGTGTAATCCAGCGCGCGAAAGGTGTAGGCCCGGCCAAGGCAGCACAGATCGCCGCGGCCATCGAACTCGGCCGCCGCGTGCAGCAGATCGACCCGGAGCAGCGGCCCCAGCTCACCTCGCCCGAAGCGGTTTACCGCCACTTCGGCAGCCTTCTGCTCGGGAGGACGAACGAGAGCCTTCTCGTGCTTTCGCTGGACACAAAGGGGCGCCTGCTCGGCGCGCCCTCGTCGCTCGATGGCACGGTGAACGCGGTCAACATCCGGCCAGCGGAGGTGTTCCGGGAGCCGGTCGTGCTGGCCGCCACCTCGGTCATCCTTGTGCACAACCACCCGTCGGGCGACCCGCAGCCGAGCCCACAGGATGTGGCGGTGACACGCGAGCTGGTGACGGCCGGCCAGGTACTCGGCATCACCGTGCACGACCACGTCGTGGTCGGACAGGGAAGCTACGTCAGCATGCGCACGGAAGGTTTGGCGTTTCGGAAGAACGGCGGCAAGAGATAGCCAGAGCGCGGTATGGGTTTTGCAAGGACCTCACGCGGGTTGCTCATGTGCGAGCGGTATAATTCATCATGAATCTCTGCTATATCCCTGCACCCCTCACGACGCCGGCCTGGCACGAACCTGAGCGCGACATGCGCTTCTTGGCACGCTCTGTTTTCACCGGCCAACTGTCGCTTCCAGGGCTCGATCCTGTCACTCGCCGGGAGCGCACGCGGGCCTTCGACCGGCACCGTTCAACCTCTACATCGGCAGCAGGCTGCTCGCCCCCGTGCACCCTCTCTGGGGTGGAGCGTGGAAGAAACCCGGCTGGTTTGCCCGGTTCGGTGACGCCCCCGAGGGCGTGATAGCGCGGTACTTCCCGATCTGCGGCACCAGCTTCTTCCACCTCCAGTTGAGGAACGCGGGACTGGCAGTGCTTGCTGGGACGCTGGATCCGATCGATGCGGCTAT
>JALOAP010000229.1 GCA_023228745.1 Dehalococcoidia bacterium
AATAACCTACCTCCTGAAGGAACGAAAAGAAGCGATCGATGAAGCAATCCGAACACTTAATGATGTAGACTTCCCAGAGGACGAATCAACACTGGAAACAGCAAGATCAAAAATGAAGAACCCGGACAGCCCTCGGAATAAAGCAAAGCTGGAGAAGCTTACTAACGCCGCTGTAACTGCTAGGAGAAATATGAATGACATCCGAAGAAAAGGAATCCTGGAGAATACATCCAAAGACATGAAGAACTTTGTAACGAAGAACACATCCAACATCCAAGTATTACAGACAGCCATGACAGAAGCAAAAAAAGAATATGACAAAGGACGTGAGTATAGAGAAGAACGTCTCTCCAAACTATCAGATGAAACAAAGTCGCTTGGAAAAGAAGAGTGGACGAATAAAGAGTGGATACAAACCGACTTCTACGACAGAAAAGATGATATCGAACTTCCGATGAACATCGCAAATACAAAAATGAGTATTATCAAGAACCACCTATTTTCTAAGTACAAGGACGGACTTTCCACCATGATAAACGAGTTCGCAGACAAGCAACCAGGAGACGCAGGAAAGACAATCAAGAGTCAGTTCGGGGCTCTTGGCATAATCCCAGACAAGGTAGAAGCAGACGCCGACACGCTATATGATAACATCATGATGACAAAAGGTGGAGATCCAAACAGACTAAGAAAGGACAAGAAGTCAACTACCACCCCCTAAAGGGGGTGGCTTGTAGCTGTCTTTCGACGCTACGATTGGCTGGTTGACGGCAGCCTGCTGCGCTCCCAGTTAGATAAATCACGACCGATACTTATAAATACACAAAACATTATAAGGACATCATATGCGCAAAGAGTGCATTGAAGTAGAGGATAGCAGGGGTCAGAAAGGATCGGTTACCCTCACTAAGACAGACGAGGGAGTATTCATGGTAGATCTCGTAACAGTGAAAGGCGAGAAGAGAGAGAATTTAGTTGCTAACATATCCAGCTGGGATGAAGGCATCGACATCATTGAGATGATAGCAGACAACCTAGATCCAGAACAAATCGCCCTGGAACTCGGTAAGCCAGTCTTTGTCATCCGGAAGAACATCACCGCGTGGGATGGAAGTGAGGTCGTCGACTTTCGTATGTCCCGACAGGACAGCCTTAAGTGTTGCACTGTTCTCCGACATATGGAAGATGGATCGTGGGAACGAATATACACCGGTGAGACAACCTGGAAACCGGTCCGGGATGAGTATTTCACCTCTACAATCGATGCAAACATGGATCTCATCATAAAGGCAATCGAGTCAACGCCCGACGGTGAGGAATCCTCCATGTGGTTAGGTCGCCCCGCATGGTGACCTAACCCAACAAATTTACGTAATACATACAATGATGTCAGATGCAGGCAATAGCATCCAGTTTACGTAGCATGTACTTTTGATAATACTATTATGGAGATAGAAAAATGGAACTAAAGCTAAACCGCATGCCAACAGCCAAAGAACTGGCAATAATTGCACAGTATGTATTCAAACAACATCTAAATTATAAGTGCCCTGAAAACCCTCCAGGATCAGGCAACTTTAAATGTGACCTCCCTGAGGATGCTGAGGGTAAAGGTGATGAGGGGTCCGGGAAGAACACTGAATACTACGGTGGAACGGGGGGAACCAAGGTAAAAGGATCTGCAGCGGTCAAAGATACGCTTAAGACAACCATTGACAGGATCAACAGCACGCCGGGGATCTTCGAAGGTAACAAGGGAATGGCTGCAGCACTCACTCAGGAGGCATCCGCCTACCTGGAAAAGACACCGAATCCATCTGAAGCCGAAATGAAGAAACACCTCGACACCATCATAGACAGAGTAGAGCGGTCGGACTCTGACAGTTACTTCAGTGGCAATGAAGGAATGCGGGCGACCCTTCTAAAGGAAGCCAGACAGGGTATTCCTGGAAAGTCATACAAGTCAGAAGAGTCATCTAGCGGTATGGACACATCAAAGCTTTCTGGTGATAAATATACTCCAGGTAAGTCATTCAAGGCAAAGGATATTGCTATAGCAAACAAGGAACTCAGAGACGTTGCGTATGCGGCGCTTGGTGAGAATAAGTCCATCCGATCACCACAACCTAACGATACCCCCGAAGAAAAGAAGAAATGGGGCGAATTCGTAGAACGTGTTGATAAGATGATCCCCAAAGGGAGCATAGATGCCGTCCATCAACGCATCCTCGAAGATATGAATCATCACGGGCTAAACAAAGCTCTGATGGATACTGGAAAGTTCCAGGAAGGTACAGGGTACCCCGGACCGGTATCAACAGACGAAGACATGAAGAAGTTTAAAGAGTTCTTTGCAAAACCAGAGAACCAGGCTTCATGGGATCTCGCTGACAAGAAATTCGAGGAATTCGGTAATAAGCTCACGGACGACAAGTACTTATTCGAATCACCTCCGAAGAAGTCCACATCAACCAAGAAGAGAGCAGCACCAAAATCCAAGGAGTCTGAAGGCGGATCACTAACTCCTCCGAAGGACGGATTCAAGTCTATAAGTGACTATCACACCTATGTCAGAGATAACGTCATCAAGAGCCTCAGTTCTGAGATTGGAAAGGGAAGAACAGCCGACGACCTAAATAGAATAGTCAACGTACTTGATATGGCTGACAACGGTACCCCAATACCAGACGCTATGAGGAAAGTAGCAGATACTCTAGGCAAAGAAGCAAAGAAGCTCTCGAAAACTGGAAACAAGTACGATACTGAAGAAGCAGTCGCCAGCATTAAAGCAGCTAATATCTACAACGATCTTGCAGACAAGTTCGAGAATGAAGGCTCCCAGTTCATTCAGGTAGCATCTCCCAAGGGCATCCAGGACGATATCAACAGCTTCATCGGAGGTCTCGGTGTTACGCCTCATCAAGGTAAGTCTGTTGCAAAGTTCGGTGTGAGAAACGACAACTACACGGGCAAACCTGACATCAAGATGACCGTCTTCAGAGACGAGTTCCCGCCAGGCGATGCAGGTAAAAAAGCAATGGAAGACTTCAGTAGCAAGGTATCTGCACATATCAAGGAAAAGTATGGTAACAGTCCGATGATCGAACACAGACGTAGGAAATCAAACCCAAGCGGACGCTACATGAAAGATTACAACATGTAGAACAGCCACCGAAACGCTTTTATAGTATAGAAGTATACAACGCTGTGCCCAAACCCTAACATCCGAGAAAAGGAGAGGCACGCCTTCGGGCTGTCTCCCTCTTCAAAGATGCTAAAACTGGAAGTGGATCTATGACATTCCTGGCACTACATGCTGATCTGATATTGACGATTTGTTCTCTTCTCTTCGCGATCTCACAACTCAGGCAGATCCTCTATGCCAGGAAGCTGAGGACATCCGGTGTGAATTACTTCTCGATTGTTATGTTCTCAGTAGTCGTTTGGACCATGGCAGCGACATACCTGGGACTCGGTCTGCAGATGAGCGGATACATGGTCGCCGGTTCTGCATCCCTTTGGTCAGTAATGCTCGTCCAGAGATGGAGATACGGGAAATAGTTCCATCTTTTTATATTAATTTCGGAAAAAAGTAAGCAGAAGTAAGTGCCCTGCGGTATGCTCCGCTTCATTTTTATGCCAGGGACGGGCACAGCCCCGACGTGGTATCCCTCCATCCTCACGGATTGAAGTTCCTGCTTCATCGATCTCAGTTATCTGAGCATCTCCATTCAGGCTCTGCCCCTTTACCCAAGGGTGGGTTTCCCCTGATTTTGTATGCAATCCATCGATGAGGTACGTTGTCCGCCCGGATTATTGGTCCAGGACATGGTGTTTCCACCTACCTGGCATTTCTGCCTTGGTACCTCAATGCGTCCGCCCGGATTCGAACCGGGGTCTCATGCTCCCAAAGCGAAGTATCTCTGATCTACGCAGCCCCAAAGGGAGATCAGGCGACCAGAGCACATAATGCATGATAGACCACTACACCACAGACGCTCATTCATACCTGAAGGGAGTATACCCGCCAACTTTCAGACGTGACGGGTCGTCTCACATCCACTCTACGTCACTCACACCACTTCCCTTCAACGTTCGTCGGTGTGAAGGGTCACCCACGCCTCAGGCTGGATTCGAACCAGCGACCACCCGGTTAACAGCCGAAGTATCTCCTGTCTACACAACCCCGGAGGGAGACCAAGCGACTGGAGAACATTTGGCGCTCTCCCTACTGAGCTACTGAGGCACCAGGTGAGATTCGGCGGTGATGGTTTCTTTATATTCAGCGTGTAAGGCAGATTGTCGAAGTGCCCATCACCTTCGCAGCACCTGACACCCCTTAGCATGTGGTCAAACTATGTGATTACTCCCCGCCCTGAAGAACGGAGCTTCTACAGCCTCTTACGCTGACAGATTGTAATCCCAATCTGAGTTTATCTCGCGGGGTCAACTGAATCGCAAATCGGAAGATGCTGGCGATTCAGTTAACAATCTACCTATGCTATCATAGTATTTAAACTTTACGACACGCATTCATCCCCTCCCTTAAGGGAGGGGTTTTCTGCTTTGTTCCATAAATGTTTCCCTACGAGTCCGCAATCCAATCGGTAGTTGATCGGAGCTTCCTCACCCCACCCTAGTGAGGGTGAGTCGCTCCGTGATTGTTTGAGTTTGGTTGATTGATGTTCGGTTGGTGAGGATATCGTACTCTTCTGGGGTTATCGATCTGAGTTTTTTATCGTATCCTACAATATAATAGTTGCCGTTGTCGGTGAAGGTCTTGTAGATCTCAGCCTGTCTCCAGATCTCAGCAACAGTACCATCGGCATTCAAAATTATGCTATCGGTATCGTTGAGTTCTCCGGATTTGCCGGGATCGACACCAAGATATGATAGGATCGCTGTCATTGCTGCTAGGAATGTTACAAGCATCACCAGCATCTGAATATATTCCGAGGAAACCATGCGCTTACATAGGGTCATTTACTCTTCCTCTTCATCATCTTCAGCATTATCAAAGAACCCGGCATCTGCCAGCTCGTCGATTACATCCGATAACACTGATTGTAATATTATGTTGCCTTCGTTAATAATTTCATGCTCTATTGGTAGCACGAGCTGATCAAGATGTGCGTTATGTTTCTGTACCGGTCTCCGGATTTTGAGAGTCATGAAGTCTCCGATCTCATATTCATCCTGACCGAAGTCATCAACACCGTAGTCCTCCAGGAACTTCTTGGTCTGACGCTGACCCATGTCAAAGACGCTCTGCATGACATTATCAAACTCGTTATAATTAACAACAACATTAAGTTTATCCCTATATGATATTTCAGAGATTTCCCCAGCCATGGTTCCCAGAGTAAACTTCGGAGTGACGCCGGTAATGGTATTAGTAGCCGCCTTCAAGTCACGCTTCATGTTTGTACTGATTCCTTTGGTATTGTCAATCCTGGAATGAAGATCATCCCGGAGGGTGTCAAACTTCTCCTCATCCTTCTCCCTGGATGCTATTCCCATGCCTACCAGGATATCTTGAGCACCATCAACATACCTGAAGACCGAGGGAAGCTTGTCAGTAGCAAAGATTGCCAGGTTATCTGACAGACGGGTAGACATAGTCAGCATATCACCCATATCGATCTTGGTACTGTC
>JALOAP010000228.1 GCA_023228745.1 Dehalococcoidia bacterium
CCGGTGCAGTTCACGACAACGTCGCCGGGAAGGTTGTCGAGACGCTCGACGCGGCGCCACTCGATTGGCCGGGAAACCTGTGACTCGAGCCAGGGAATGTGGATGGCTGGCTCCACGCGTGGCGACTTGAAGGTCCACGTCCGGTCGCAGGGGTAAATCGTTGCGCCGGCAGTGAGCTCAAGGCCTTCCACGGCATCGGCCCACCACGGCCGCTGCAGGTCTTCGACCACTTCGAACGCGGTGAGGATGTCGACGCCTGCTGCAGGGGTTGTGGCGGCGAGTTGCGTGAGGACGTCGTAGCTGCGCTTGGACCAGCCGAACTCGCGTCCACCGGGAGTGATGCGGACCGGCATCCAGATGGCGCCGGCGGCGCCGGAGGTCGCTTCCAACCCCGGCTTTTGGGCGACGACGCGGACGTCGTGGCCCTCGCGCTGAAGGACGACGGCGGTCGTGAGCCCGACAACACCGGCGCCGACGATGGTTACCTGCATAGGACACCTCTCTGGTCCGCTCGCGTTCGCTCACCCAAGCGTACCGGTGGCCCCGATGCGGCGGGAGAAGCGGAGCTGCTACGTGCCGCGCAGCGCCGCCCCCACTTCCTTCTCCAGTCGCTTCAGCAGGCCGGTCTGGATGCGCTCGACATCGGCGTCGGTCAGCGTGCGGTCGTCCGCCTGGTAGCGCATGGCGAGTGCGAGTGACTTTTTCCCGGCGGGGAGGCCGGTGCCACGGTAGTCATCGAAGATATCGCCGGCCACCCGGACTGTGCCGGAGCGGTGGGAGCGCACGATTTCGAGCACGCGCCCCGCCGGGAGACCGGCATCAACGAGAAGCGCGAGGTCCTGCCGGACCTCCGGGAAGCGCGAAGGCGGCGTGTAGGCAGGGCGTTCCGGGAGGACGCGAACGAGGTTTTCGAGCCAGAGCTCGAAGAGGAACACGGGCTCATCGATATCGAACTTCACCGCCGTTTCGGGGTGGACCTGGCCGACGATGCCGACGGGTTCGCGGCCGACCCAGGCCTCTGCCGTGTGTCCGGGGAGGAAGCCGTAGGGCGCCACAGGTTCGTAGGTGCCAGCCACGCCGAGATGGTCGAGCAGAGCTTCGACGGCGCCCTTCGCGTCGTAGAAGTCGAGGTGGTCGCCAGTCTCGCGGCCCCAGCGGTCAAGCCGCATGCCACCCACTGCGGCGCAGAGGACGGTGCGCTCGTGGGGCAGCTCGGCTTCGACCGTGAGGTATTCGAAGGCGACTTCGTAGAGGCGCAGAGGGCCCTCGGTGTGCCGGCGGTTGGTTGCGTAGGTCTCCAGTACGCTGCTGCGAAGCGTGGTGCGCAGGTACCGGTGGCGCGCGGCGACGGGGTTCACGACGGAGAGCGGCTCGGTGCGTAGCGAGTCTGATGGGTCGACCACGCGCCCGAGGCGTTCGAGGTCGGTCATGGTGTAGGTGATGATTTCCTGGTAGCCGAGGGCGGCGGCGAGGTCACGGGTGCGTTCGCGCAGGTCACGCAGCGGGTCCGGCTCGACCGGCGGAAGGCTGCCACGGAGGGTGGTCGCGGGCAGGTCTTCGTAGCCGTGGATGCGGGCGATGTCCTCGATGACGTCGTCGGCGATTTCGACGTCCGGCCGCCAGTAGGGCGGCGTGACGCGTAGCGTTGCGTCAGCGTGTTCGACGGTGAAACCGAGCGCTTCGAGGATGCGCGTCACTTCGGGGATGGCGATAGCGATGCCCAGCACCTGCTCGATGCGCGCTTCGGTGACGGTGATCGTCGGGACCTGCTGCTTTCCCGGGTACACATCGACGATGCCCTTTGCGACTCGCCCGCCGGTGATCTGCTCGAAGAGGTGGAGTGCACGGCGCTGAACGTGCAACGGCGTCTCCGCGCCGATGCCTTTTTCGAACCGGGCCGAGGCCTCGGTCCGGAGCTTCAGCAGGGCCGACGTGCGGCGGATGGAACCGGGCTTGAAGTTCGCGATTTCGAGCAGCACGGTGCGAGTGTTTTCGTTCACCTCGCTGTTTCCGCCACCCATGACGCCGGCGATGCTCACGGGCCCTTCAGCATCGCAGATGAGGAGCATGTCGGAATCGAGGTCGCGCTCGATGTCGTCGAGGGTGACGAGTTTCTCTCCCGGCTTCGCGCGGCGGGCGATGATCTGCTTGCCGCGTACAAGGTCGTAGTCAAACGCATGGAGCGGCTGGCCCGTTTCGAGCATCACGTAGTTGGTGATGTCGACGACGTTATTGATCGGGCGCATGCCCATGCGGAGGAGGCGATCCTGCAGCCATGCAGGGGATGGGCCGACGGTGACATTTTCGATGATGGAAGCGGTGAATCGCCGGCAGAGGTCGGGGTCTTCGATGGTGACGGAGATGAGGCCGGCAGCGGGGCGGCCGGACTCGGTGTAGGAGTCCTCGGGATGGCGCAGTGTGTTCCCTGTGAGGGCTGCGACCTCGCGGGCGAATCCGAACACACCGAGCAGGTCGGCCCGATTGGCCCAGGTGGAGATGTCGAACAGGACGTCGCCGAGCTGCTCCACGAGCGGCTTGCCGATGGGGGCATCGTCCGGGAGGACGAGGATGCCCTCGTGGTTGTCGCTGAGGCCGAGTTCCTTTTCGCTCAGGACCATGCCGGCGGACTCCACGCCGCGAATGGGCCGGAGCTTCAGCTTCGCGGGCTCGCCAGTGCGACCGTCGATGAGTGTGGCGCCTTCAGTCGCGAAGGCGACCTTTTGTCCGACGGCGATGTTCGGTGCGCCACAAACCACTTGCTGCTGACCCGCACCGGTCTCGACCGTCGCGAGGCGAAGGCGGTCGGCGTTGGGGTGGGGGTCAACAGCGACCACCTCGGCGACTTTGATTCGCTCGGGGTCCCAGTCGGCGCCAATGGTCTCCCAGCCTTCGACCTCCGCGGTCGCGTCGATGAGCCGTCGAGCGAGCTCAGGGACGGGGAGGTCAACGTCGACATAGTCGCGTAGCCATGAGAGAAGGAGTTTCATTGTAGGCTCCTAGCTATTAGCTCTTAGCTGTTAGTAGTCGGCGCGCCACACCGAAGAACGAGACGCCTTGTTGTAAACGAATGACATAGTGATTCTTTTCCCTTCTAGCCCTGGCTGTTTGTGGCGGGGGTGAGCACGCGGCTACGAAGTGACACCAGCATCTTCTTGACTTCCACAAGCCTTCCCTCAAGCAGGCGGTGCGAGGGTTCGGTCAAGTATCCTAAGTCTCGTGCGAGCAGTAGCTGATATTCGACCTCAGTGGCCGACCCCAGTGCCACTGCAAGGAACTGTCCGAACTCCTTCGCTCCGCCCCGAGCGGAGCCTTCGGCGATGTTGCTCGGGACCGACGCTGCTGCACGTCTTAACTGCGATGTGAGACCATACAACTCTTCTCGAGGGAACGCCTTCGTCTCCGCATAGATCGACAAGGCGAGTTCATGTGCCTTTCGCCACACGATAAGGTCTTGAAACGGTCTCACTCAGTCGCCCTCACTAACCGCTAATAGCTAACAGCTAGTAGCTAGTGGCTAAAACTGCGACAGGAATCGCAGGTCGTTCGCGTAGAAGTGGCGGATGTCTTCGATGCCCCAGCGGAGGAGGGCGACGCGTTCGATGCCGATGCCGAAGGCGAAGCCGGTGTAGCGGTCGGAGCCGTAGCCGGCGTTATCGATGATCTCCGGGTGGACCATGCCGGCGCCGAGAATTTCGATCCAGCCGGTGCCGTGACAGGTGGCACAGGAGGGGTCGGAGCCGCGACAGATGAAGCAATCGAGCGCCATTTCGACACCGGGCTCGACGAACGGGAAGTAGCTGTGGTGAAAGATGATTTTGCGGTCGGCGCCGAAGAGCTTGCGGGCGAACTCATAGAGCACGCCTTTGAGGTCGCTCATGCGGATGCCTTCGTCGACAGCAAGGCCCTCGATCTGGGTGAGCATCCACTCGTGCGTGGCGTCGGTCGCTTCCTGCCGGTAACACTTCCCGGGGACGATGACGCGGATAGGCGGCTCCATGCGTTCCATCACCCGGACCTGGTTGGGCGAGGTGTGGGTACGAAGGAGCATCTGTCGACGGCCATCGACGAGCTTATCGACCCAGATGGTGTCCCACATGTCGCGCGCGGGGTGGTCCTGCGGGATGCGGACGCCGTCGAAGTTGTACTTCTCCCACTCGACCTCGGGGCCTTCGGCGACGCGGAAGCCCATCTCTTCGAATGCGCGGATGCAGTCGCGGAGGGTCTGTGTGACGGGATGGAGGCGGCCGAGCTCCTGGGGGCGGCCGGGGAGGGTCACATCGAGCGCTGAGGTGGTGGTGAGCGCCTCGAGTTGCACCCGGCGAAGCTCTTCCTGGCGCGCAGCGAGGGCGGATTCGAGCGACTGCTTCAAGGCGTTGGCGTTCGCACCAAAGGACGCACGTTGCTCCTGGGGCTGCTCACGCACGGAGCGGAGCAGCGATGTGACACGGCCGTCAGCGCGGCCGAGCCACTCGACGCGCCACCGTTCGATCGCATCGGCATCCGATGCATCACGGAGCGCGCTCAACGCCTCCTCGCGGAGTTCGTCCATCGCAGGGCTCGTAGTAGTCATAGTCGTCGATTCTAGCGCGGGGCAGTCCTAGCGTCCGGCGAATCCGGACGGGCGCATCCGGGCTGCATGCTGGTCGCGTACCATCGGGAGGATGTGGACGCCTCCCCGTGAATTTGCCATCGCAGCTAAGATTGCGGCATGTGTTGGCACGATTGCGCTGATGGTGCTTGCCGTGGCGTGTGATGGCGGCGGACAGCCCGGGAGCACCTCCAACGGCGACGGGCAGGCCGCCGCTCCCGAACCGACGAAATCGTGGGCGGGATCCGAGCCCGCTCCGGATTTCCCGGACGGCCTGACGTGGTTCAACGTGCGACAGCCGCTCGCACTCGCCGACCTTCGCGGCAAGGCGGTCTTGCTCGATTTCTGGACGCAGGGCTGCATCAACTGCCAGCACATCATCCCAGACCTGAAGCAGTTGGAGACGGAGTTCGGCGACGCGCTGGCGGTCATCGGCGTGCACTCTGGCAAGTACGCGACGGAGCACGAAGACGACAGCGTGCGGGAGGCGATCGGGAAGTACGGCCTCGAGCACCCGGTGGTGAACGACCCCGACTTCGCGGTCTGGAACGCATACGGGGTCAACGCATGGCCGACGCTGGTGCTGATCGACCCGGCGGGCAACCTGGTGGGGATCCACGCGGGAGAGGGCGTTTACCCGCTCTTCCGGCCGATCCTCAGTGCGCTTATCGCCGAGTTCGAAGCGAAGGGAAGCATCGACCGGACGCCGCTTCCCTTCGATGCAGCAGCAACGAGCGCCTCGGCGGTGCTTTCGTACCCGGCGGACATCGCCGTGGATGCCACTGGCGGGAAGCTGTACATCGCGGATAGCGGACACAACCGCATCCTGGTCTCCGATCTCGAGGGCCGCCTCGAGCGAGCAATCGGCACGGGCGCGGAAGGGTTCGCGGATGGCACAGCACACGAGGCGGCATTCCGGCAGCCACAGGGCGTCGCGCTCTCGCCCGATGGACGGACGCTGTTTGTGGCCGACACGCGCAACCATGCCGTACGGGCTGTCGACACGGAGACGGGCAATGTGCGCACGATCGCTGGCACCGGGAAGCAGCTTGACCGGCTCCCCGTGC
>JALOAP010000230.1 GCA_023228745.1 Dehalococcoidia bacterium
CGGGCTGCCGAGCGCCGCGGGCGCCTGCTTTTCGGGCACCGGGGGTGCAACGGGCTCGGCGGCCGCTTCCTCTTCCTGGATGAGCTGTGCGAGCTTTCGTGCGATCGCCTGGGTGCTGATTCCGCCGTAGCCGAGCGCAGCGAGGAACTCCTCCATGTTGGTGTAGTTGAACAACTGGAGGATTTGGTCCTGCCGCTCGTTGAGATCCAGCCCAAGGCGGCGCATCTCCTTATCGAGCAGGCCGCGCCCGTGGACGATGTTGTCGGCACGTTCCTGCTTCCGGAACCACTGCCGGATCTTCTCCTTGGAATGGCTGGTGCGGACGTAGCCGAGGTTGGGATTCACCCAGTCGCGCGAGGGGCCCTTGCTGGTACGGCTGCGCATGATCTCGACGCGGTCGCCGGTGCGCAGCGTGGCGTTCAGGGCAACCATGCGGCCATTGACCTTGGCGCCGACGGTCTGGTGTCCCAGGTCGGTGTGAATGCGATAGGCAAAATCGAGCGGTGTCGCGCCCGCCGGGAGGTCGAGCACCTCGCCCTTCGGGGTGTAGACGAACACCTGGTCGTGGAAGATGTCGGTCTTAACGCTCTCGACGAACTCTTCGGCGCCAGCGAGGTCGCGCTGCCAGTCGAGGAGCTGACGCAACCAGGCGATGCGCTCTTCGTCCCGGCCCTGTTTGCTGCCTTCCTTGTAGCGCCAGTGTGCGGCCACGCCGTATTCCGCGACGCGATGCATCTCGTGCGTCCGGATCTGAATCTCGAGCGGGCGGCCGGCGATCGCCACCACGGTCGTATGTAGCGACTGGTACATGCTGTCCTTGGGGTTCGCGATGTAGTCGTCGAACTGGCCGGGGATCGGACGCCAGAGCGAATGGACCACGCCCAGCGCGTGGTAGCACTCAGCGACGTTGTCGACGAAGACGCGGACCGCAAGCAGGTCGTAGATCTGGTCGAACGACTTCGAAAGGTCGCGGTAGCGCTGCATCTTCTGGTGGATGCTGTAGATGTGCTTGGCGCGGCCAGTCACTTCGGCCTTAATGCCGCTGGCCTCGAGGGCCGTCGCGAGGGCGGCCGTGGCTTCGTGAATGTACCGTTCGCGCGCCTCGCGCTTCGAGGCAAGCAGGTCCGCGATCTGGCGGTAGGCTTCGGGGTCGAGGTACCGGAAGGCGAGGTCTTCCAGCTCCCACTTGATCTGCCATACACCGAGGCGGTTCGCGAGGGGGGCGAAGATCTCCATCGTTTCGCGGGCGATGCGGCGCTGCTTCTCAGGCTGGAACGCCCAGAGTGTGCGCATGTTGTGGAGCCGGTCGCAGAGCTTGATGAGAACGACGCGAATATCCTCGGCCATGGCGAGGAACATCTTCCGGAGGTTCTGCGCCTGCACCCCGGCCCGTGCCGCCTGGTCGGTCGGCTCAAAGCGCATGGGGAGCTTGTCGAGTTTCGAGAGGCCGTCCACGAGGCGGGCCACATCGGCCCCAAACTTCTCCGCGAGCACCTCATTGGGGATGCCGCAGTCCTCCTGGACGTCGTGCAGGAGCGCCGCAGCGAGTGCATTCTGGTCGAGTTCGAGCCCCGCGACGAAGTAGGTGACAGCTACCGGATGGGTGATGTAGGGGTCGCCCGTGCGGCGGAACTGCCCCTCGTGCGCCGCTCTCGCAAACTCATAGGCGCTGCGGGCCAACTCGAGGCGCTCCGGGGGGAGGTACTGCGCAGCGCGCGCAACCACGGTCTCGAAGTCGACCCCACTGCCGGGAGTCGCATCCTGTACACGTGCCTGCAATGAACCCTCTTTGCCCGGGATTGGATGGTCATCCTATTCTACCACTCGTATCTACCCCGCGAACATGGTCGTGTTTATGCCCCGTTTCCAGGCTCCCCGTGGCACCCAAGACGTTCTGCCGGAGATGCAGCCCTATTGGGCTGCCGTCAAAGAGGCTGCAGCCGATATCGCGCGTCTCTTCGGCTACCGCCGTATCGACACACCCGCGTTTGAAGAAGCGGCACTCTTCGAGAAGGGGAGCGGCGATACGAGCGACGTGGTCGAGAAGGAGATGTATGTCTTCGAAGACCGGGGCGGCGACGTGCTTGCGCTGACGCCCGAAGGGACGCCGGCGATCTGCCGCGCCTACCTCGAGCACGGCATGGGAAGCTGGCCACAGCCGGTCCGGCTCTACACGACACACGCCATGTTCCGCTACGACCGGCCCCAGAAGGGGCGCTACCGGCAGCACACGCAGGTGGACTGCGAAGTCATCGGGTCGGGGAGCGCACTCGTCGACGCGGAGGTCATCGAGGTGCTGTGGCGGCTCTACGAGCGGCTTGGGCTGCGGGACCTCGAAGTGCGGCTGGGGTCGATCGACGACCCGGGGCCACGAAAGGCGTACATCCAGCAGCTCAAGGAGTACTACAGGCCGCATCTCGACAAGCTTTCGGAGGACAGCAAACGGCGGTTCGATCGAAACCCGCTGCGGCTGCTCGACAGCAAGGATGAGCGTGACCTCCCGTTCAAAGAGCGAGCACCGAAGCTCATCGATCAGCTGAGCCCGGAAGCTGCCACGCACCAGGAAGTCGTGCAGCAGGCACTCGAGGCGGCGGGGATCCCGTATGTGATGGACCCGCTGCTCGTGCGGGGATTGGACTACTACAACCGGACGGTGTTTGAGATCGTGCCCAGGCATGACGAGCGCGCGCAGAGCACCATCGGCGGCGGCGGGCGCTACGACGGCCTGATTGAAATCCTGGGTGGGCCGAACACACCTGCGGTTGGCTTCGGGAGCGGCATCGAACGCATCATCCTCGAGATGCAACGCTGTGAAGTAGCCGTCGACCCGCTCCCGGTACCGGAGGTGTACGTGGTTCACCGGGCAGAAGGTTCGCACCGGGCGGCCGTCACGCTCGCAGGCGCACTCCGCGCGCGGGGCATCGGTGTGGTGGTCGGCGAAGGCGAGCGTTCCATGAAGGCGCAGCTTCGCGCGGCGAACAACCATGGAGCATTGGTGGCGCTCATCCTGGGTGAGGACGAGTTCGCGAAAGGGACCGTCGTGGTGAAGGACCTGGCCGGTCATGCTGAACAGACCGAGGTGCCACAGTCGGAGGCCGCAAAGCGCGTCCAGGACGTGCTCGCCCTTCGTGCCTAAAGACAGCGCGGTGCTATACTCGAAACAACCCCGGAGCTGATTTCATGGTCCGCCTCGAGCGGACCGTTTTCTTGAATTTGAGTATGGACGACGCAATCCTCGCACAACTCCAGCGCGTCCGGCAGCGCTTCCAGGAGCTCACGAACGAGATGGGCAAGCCGGAAGTTGCGGCGGACTTCGAACGGCTGAATTCCCTGGCGCGCGAGCGTGCCGAAGTCTCGGATATTGTCGAGCTCTACGACGAGTACGAGGCAGCGCGCGAGGCCGCGAACCAGGCCAGGGCGCTGCTGGCCGAGGCCGACCCGGAAATGCGCGAACTGGCCGAGCAGGAGCTCGAGGAAGCCGAGGAGAAGATGGCTGCGCTTGACCAGCGCATCCTTCGCGCACTGCTCCCCAAGGACCCGCGCGACAGCCGAAACGTGATCATGGAGATCCGGGCGGGCGCGGGCGGCGAAGAAGCCGCACTCTTCGCGGCCGAGCTCTACCGCATGTACGTGCACTACGCGGAAGCGCGGCGCTGGCACACCGAGATTATCAGTGCGTCCGAGTCGGAGAAGGGTGGATTCAAGGAGGTTGTGTTCGAGATCCGTGGCGAGGGCGCGTACTCACGGCTGAAGTACGAGAGCGGCGTGCACCGTGTCCAGCGTGTTCCCGAGACCGAAGCGCAGGGGCGCATCCACACGTCGACGGCGACGGTGGCGGTGCTGCCCGAGGCGGAGGACGTCGACATCGACGTGGACGAAAAGGACCTGCGAATCGACATCTTCCACGCTTCCGGCGCGGGCGGGCAGAACGTCAACAAAGTGGCGACCGCAGTCCGGCTCACGCACGCGCCAACGGGCATCGTCGTGGTCTGCCAGGACGAACGTTCGCAGTTGAAGAACCGGATCAAGGCGATGACCGTGCTTCGTACCCGGCTGCTGGACCTGGAGCACCAGAAGCAGGAAGCGGAAATGAGCCAGGCACGCCGCTTGCAGGTCGGGACTGGCGACCGCAGTGAGAAGATCCGGACGTACAACTTCCCGCAGGACCGCATCACCGACCACCGTATCGGCCTGACGGTGCACAACATCCCCAGCCGGCTCGATGGCAACCTCGACGATCTGATTGATGCGGTAGCGACGGCGGACGAAGCGGAACGCTTGCAGGCCAGCGTGGCATGAGGGCACGGGCGGCCGCACGAGCAGCCGCCGCGGAACTCGCACGCGAGGGCATCCCCGACCCGGAGTTTGAAGCCGAATACCTGGTGCGACAGGCCGCAGGGCTGACACGCGCGCAGTACTTCGCGGACGTCGAACTCCCCGCCTCGGCGCAGGCGAGGCTGCGCGAGCTGCTGGATCGGCGGCTGCAACGCGAACCAGCGGCCTACATTGCCGGGACCCGCGAGTTCTACGGGCTCGACTTTGACGTGGGACCAGGCGTGCTCGTTCCTCGACCGGAGACTGAGCTGCTGGTCGACGCCGTGCTCCGGGAATGTGGGCCGGGTGGAGCAACGATCATCGATGCCGGCACGGGGAGCGGCTGCATCGCGGTGACGGTCGCGCTGCGCGCGCCGGGGGCCTACGTGGTGGGGGTAGATGTAAGCGGAGACGCGCTCCGCGTGGCGCGACGAAACGCACGCCGCCATGGCGCGGCGGTCGCATTCGTTCGCGGCGACCTGGCCACCGCGATTCGAGCAGCGGACATTGTGGCGGCAAATTTGCCCTACATCCCCTCGGAGGAAGTCGTGGAGCTCGAGCCGGAGGTTCGCTATTGGGAACCGGCGGTGGCGCTGGACGGTGGCCCGGACGGAACGGTGCTCATCCGTCGCCTGATCGACGATTGTTCCACGCGCCTACGGCCCCGGCTCCTCGCGCTTGAAGTGGGCTTCGGGCAGGCTGGAGACGTCGCAGCTTACGCGGCGGCCAATGGTGCGCGCGTGGAAGTAGCGAAGGACCTGGCCGGCATCGACCGGCACGTGCTCTGCAGATGGACGTAAAACTCATCGCCCTGGATATCGACGGCACGATCATCCTGCCGCACACACCATCGGAGCGCGCCTACCCATCGTCCCGGCTTCGGCAAGTCGTTGGGCGACTTTGCGAGCTCGGTGTGGTGGTAGTGCTCGCCTCCGGGCGGATGTTTCCCGGGACTGCGGAAATCGCCCGGCATCTCGGGCTGGATACGCCGGTCATCTGCCAGCAGGGGTGCTCCGTCCATGCGGTAGACGGCACCATGCTGCACGAGTTCCCGATCGAGCGCCGCACGGCACTGGAGGTCGTGGATTACGGACGGGAGCTCGACCATCCGTGCGAATGGTTCAATCCGCTGCGGTACATCGTTTCGCGCAGAAACGCGGACTCGGAGGAGTACGCGCGGCTCTCGGGGATCCGGGCGGAGTACCGGCCAGACCCAGAGAACTCGGGCGTGGAGCCAACAGGCGTCGGCATCATCAGCAGCCACGATGAGGCAAACGGGATCCATCGCCATCTCACCGGACTCCACGGCGAAGTGCTGCACC
>JALOAP010000231.1 GCA_023228745.1 Dehalococcoidia bacterium
GGCGCCAGCCATGGGTGGTCTATGGCTTCATGCGCACGTCGGAGGGTGCAACTGAGCGCGATGGCATCCAGGTCTTCTTCTGGCTGTTCACGGCGCTCTACGTGGTCATCAGCGTTGCACTCGTTTGGACCCTGCTGAAGTGGCCGCGTGGCAAGCCGGGCGGCGATGTGCCCGCAGCCGCGCGCGGACGGGAGGGGAGGGAGGCCGCGGATGTCGCCTGAGGAAGGTGCGGCGGCTATCGCCGTGGCCGCCATCGTGCTCTACGCCGTCTTCGGTGGCGCGGACTTCGGCGGGGGGATCTGGACGCTCTTCGCCACGGGACCGCGCAAGGAGGACCAGCGCAACGCCCTCGAACGCGCCATTGGCCCGGTGTGGGAGACGAACCACGTCTGGCTCATCCTGCTCGTGGTCACGCTGTTCGTTGTCTTCCCGACGGCCTACGCGATCATCTTCACGGCGCTCTATGTGCCGCTCTTCCTGTCGCTGCTGGGCATTGTCGCGCGTGGAGCGGCGTTCGCGCTTCGCCACTATAGCGACCGCGACACGCAGCTCAACGCCGCCGCGATGCGCGCCTTCTCGGTCGCGAGCCTGCTGACGCCGTTCATGTTCGGCGCCACAGTCGGGGCGCTGACCGGCGGCCACATCGACCTCGACGGGACGGATGTCACGAGCGGCGCATTCGACGGTTGGCTGACGCCGTTCGCGCTTGTCTGCGGGCTCATCGGGCTGCTCATCAGTGCCTTCGTCGCGGCTGCGTTCATGGTGCCCCGGACGGAAGGAGCGCTGCAGCGGGACTTTCGGCGGCGCGCGCTCGTGTCGTCGGTTGCGCTGGGAGCGGTGACGACTGTCGCCATCCCGCTCGCCAACGCCGATGCGGACCTCTTCTTCGAACGGCTCGACCGTTGGGAGGTGGTACTCACGATGGCGGTAACGGCGCTGCTTGGGCTCGCGACGCTGGCGCTGCTGGCACGGGGGTTTGCGCAGGCGGTGCCGCTCTTCGCCGGTGCGACGGTGGCGGGCGTGATTACTGCGTGGGCGCTCGCGCTGAACCCCAACATGGTGCTCCCTGGCCTGACCATCGAAGATGCCGCGACCGCGAACATCACCGTCGTCTCGTTCCTCATTGCGCTGCCAATTGGCGCGCTCATCCTGGTCCCGTCGCTCTACTTGCTCTACAACACCTTCTCGCGCGACATCTTCGTCGCCGGGCAGGAGCCGCCCGGGCACCCGTGAGCCGTGAGGGCGTAGAATGCGCCGCGCAGGAGGGTGTGATGACGATTTCGAAGCAGGAACTCGCCCAGGCGATCCGGTTCGCCGGCGATCGCGCTGCTACGGCCGCGCACTACACGAAGGACTGGAACCACCAGCTCGGCCACCAGTGGACCAGCGGCGACGCCTTTCGCCATATCGCCGCGACGGCAGCGGGGCTGGAGCGCCTCGCGCCACTGCTCGATGCGGGCGTGCTGGATGGCGTGAACCAGGCCGCGGCCGCTGCGAACAACGCCCAGACGATCGAGGCGGCGCAGGGCATGTCGCGCGAAGAGGTCATCCAGGCCATCCGCGACGGCGCCGAGCAGTCGGCGAAGGCAGTCGAAGCGATGGACGACGCGGACCTGGCGAAGACGGTCACGCTCGGCGGCTACGAGATGCCAAAGGGCGAAATCCTCGCGCAAATCTGGGTCCACCACCAGATCGCGCACGCCTATGAAGCGAGCGCGCGCTGGCCGTTGCTGTGAGTAGCTATTAGCCAATAGCTCTTAGCTGTTAGTGGAAGGAGCGGGGGTGACGAGTGACGCGGTTTGATGGGACGTCGAATGTGTCGCCGGGGCGCGGGAAGCGGGCGAACCGCGTGTTCCGCGTGCTCGACGCGCTCGCGGATGCGATGCGGACGTTTCTGCACGCGGTCGGGCTGTAGTGTTCGGGCGGTAGCGGCCCGGCCCGAGATTGCACGCTGCCTTGTTAGACACGGGCGAACTATGTTAGAAAGAGCAATCTCCGGTGGGTGGCTGGCGGCGGGGAGCGGAGGTTGCCCATGTTCGAACCGCGAGAGGTGCTCCAAGGCTTGCCTCCCAGCACCATCCGCACCTGGCGGACGATCAGTGCGAGGTGCTTGCCCGTCGGCTTTGTGGCCGAAGCGAGGGCGACATCGGCGACGAGCTCGGGGGGTCTCCGAGTAGTGTGCACCGCCGCATCGAAAAGCTGTACGACGGTGTCTTCGTCCCGCTCGGGATCAAGCCCGACGGCTGGCTCTGTGCGTGGTGGGTGGCGATGCACTACGAGTGCTGCACGAAACGGGTGTTCGCGCTGATTGAGAATTCGGAGGAATCTTTCAAAGTAAGTTAGCAGTGTGTTCGTTCCATCCAAGCGTAGCCTGAACCAAGGCTCCTGATCGCAGATCAGGCATTGTTTGCCAGGCGAGGCCTAACGCGGCACCAACAATCAGAAGAACGGTCATTCCAATTCTAGGCGCCCTCGTTGTCGCCATTCACAATCGGGTAGTGAATTGGGCATGCAACGGGCCTAGGGTGTGAACCGATTCTCACGCCAGCAAAGGAGGTTTCGAATGAGTATCAGCAGATCCGTGACGACCGGAGCCCGTCGCGTGTTCGGGCAGCCCTGGGAACTTGGACTCCTAGCAATAGCGCTCGTGGCGATTGTCGCGATGGTCGGGCGTGTCGGCGCAGCGGCTCAAGATGGCCGCCAGAACGTCGCGTCCGCAGACAAGCGGCTCGCAGAGGCCGCGCTGCAGCGCCAAGCAGCACTTTCCGAGGGCCGTGTGGACGTGTCCGGGGAACTGCTTATCTCGTTCACGTCAGGTTTGACGCTTCATGAAGCGCTCGAGGTCGTGCGTCAAGCGGCCCCGAACGCGACGCCGACTGTGATCACTTACCAGATTGAGGACAGCTCAGGAATCATCCACACCATCGGATCATTCGTGTCGGAAGGAGAGGATGCCGCTGAGAAGGCCCCGCGATTCCTTGCCGCGCAAGTTGAGTCCATTCGCGGAATGGCAGAGGCGCGGCTTGTATGCGCCGTGCCCGAGGCAGCGGGAACCGGGGAATCACTCGCCCCTGATTGTGAACCGGAAACTCACCCGACCGCCCAAAAGCACCTTGAGGCCCAAGCTAACCTCGATGCGGCGGCAGCTGTCGTGCGGTCGATTCAGATTCACGCGTCGCAAACGGACGCCATCTCTGCGTACAACGCGGTTGGAGACGAGATTCTTGCCGTGGAGCAGATCCTGAATGGCCGAGTACTTGGACCGATTGTGCCCGTCGAAGGAGACACCGCAAAATGACAACACTCCAGGCACTGCCTCGCCGATACCCACGCGACCCACGAGCACGCGCTATCGTCGCGTTCGCAGCGCTCTTGATGCTGACGTTCGCCTTGTATGTGCACCAGCCTCCATCCGCCGGCGCGCTCTACACGACATTCGCGCCCACACAAGGAGACATCGACGGAAAGGTATCCGCGTTTGGTCCGACCTACCGTGACCATAACAGCCAGATGATCTGGCAGACCTCATCCGCGTGCGTCTCGACATCACGACTCTACAACTTCTGCACCATCGACGACGTATTCGAGCATGAGATTTGGCTCCACAACTACCACGTGCAGTATCCAGAGTCATATCGGTGGGCTCACTACAACCAGGGGTACTCGAGCAATTTGCCGTCTCCGTACATCGATGTCCCTGACTCGGACCCTCCTCAGGAGTGGGGCATCACGATCGGTTCCGTTGATGCTGACAATCTGGCCGCGTACACCTGGTACTACGGCAACATCGTCTCGAACGCAGACAATCCTGGGCCGAACTGGTACAAGCTTCGCTTCGCGGTCGGCGATACGGACGTTCCGGGCTGCGTCACCGGTCGAGCGTGGTGCATGTTGAGTGAGGATGATGGCTACATCCGGATCCCATTCACCTCGTACTACACGTTCCCGAACCACCTCTATTGGTACGGGCCGTATTGAGGAAGCCTGCCGTCCGCGGCATTTTCACTATCGGGAGCGCGATCGGACTGATCGCGCTCCCGGTGCTTGCCTTCTGGCTCCCGACCACTCACGAAGACATAGCGTCGGTCGCTCCTGACGTGAGCCAAGCAATGAAGGTTGAGGCGCGACATGCCGGGACTATTCGCGCGAACCGGCTTCAAATTACTCGGGCGAATCTTGGGGAAGGGGTCCCAGTCGAGGGGCAGGTGACTTGGCGCACTCTTTTCGGCGTCGACTTTGGGACCACAACCCTCGCGGGCGCATCGGTGCGTACGGAGATCGATTACCCGACGTTTGGAGTCGTGTGGGTTTCGTTCCTGGCAGCCGAGGTCGGCCTCGCAGCGAGCGTCCTGTACTTGCGGTCGGCGTAGTTCATCCGGCCACGTAACCCCGGGGAGACGGGAGGGAGTGTACGCGACTTTCAACCATTCCGGACCGCGTCGCGGCGCGAACAACGATTCCGAAGGCGGAGACGGGGGTTGTGGCCTTCAGCCGCTTGCATGGGAGATAGTCTTCCCTGTGGAGACGCCCCGAAGGTTGCTGCTGAGCCTATCATTCGAGCGGCCGTGATTCGAAGTCTCTACGGAAACGATTTCTTCATCGGGTAGGAGGATGCATGAGGGATCTGGGTGACCCGATCGCATGGGAGGCGTTGCTGCTCGGCCTCGGCGTGGCGTTCGCGGCGCTGGTCGCGATGGCATTCACGTGGCGAGCCTTGCGGGCACAGCGCGCGTCGGATGGGATGAGCGCAGGCCCGCCCCTCGCCCTGTTAGGGCTAAGCCTGCTGCTGATCGCCGGTCTACTGCTGGCAACCTGGGCGCTCAACCTGCAGGGCAACCTCGGGATGTAGTTGGGGGAACTCGTACATGATTCCGGGTCCCGCCGTCGCGGAGCAGCGTTCCCGGGTCCCGAGGCCGCAGTGGGCCTCGACTACCGCCGAGGCCCACTGCCTGCTGGCTACCGAACGCGGGCGACGGCCGCGAACGCTTCGTCCACCATCGCGTGCGCTTCTTCGTCGCTGATGGAGGTGACGCGGCCGTCTTCGTATTCGCGCATCACCAGATCCAGCACGCGGGCGAGGCGCGGGTCGCGCTTGTCGAGCCCCGCGGCCTCCTGCGGGCGGTGCTTCTGCATCCACATCAGCAGGCCGGCGGCGCCGCTCTTGTCGGTGATGGCCACGCCGGGCGGCCGGTCGAGCAGCGCGCGCGTATCGAATGGGTTGTAGATCTCCTCGTCCTTGATCATGCCGTCGGCGTGGATGCCCGCGCGGGTCACGTTGAAGTTGTCGCCCACGAACGGCAGGCGCTGGTCGACCGTCTCGCCGATGCTGCGGTAGTAGCCGGCGATCTCGCTGATGACGCGCGTCTCGATGCCGTGCGTCTCGCCGGTGAGGCCGATGAGCCAGAAGACGAGCGCCTCGATCGGCGTGTTGCCGCTGCGTTCGCCGATGCCGAGCAGCGTGCCGTTGTTCGAACTCGCGCCGTAGAGCCAGGCGGCGACGGCGTTCGGGATGATGGCGTTCAGGTCGTTTTGGCCGTGGTATTCGAGCGCCTCGCCGGGGACGCCCGCTTCGTGGCGAAGGGCCCGCGTCAGCCGCGGGATGCCGCG
>JALOAP010000232.1 GCA_023228745.1 Dehalococcoidia bacterium
CACGATTTTGAAGCGGATGAACTTGCAGACGACCGGAGTGAACTGGATATATCTGCCCGTCGTCACGGTGAGGGCGTCTTCCACCGCGCCCTTGGCCGCCGTCGCATCTTCTGGATCGTACCAATTAACGCCGTCGTTCGAGCATTGCTGAGTGACGGTAATCGACCCGGCCGTGCTGGCGATAAGAACAGCCGCGGAATCGCCGTCGAAGTCGTCAAACCTGCGGCTGTTCGTGTAGACCGTGGCCTCTTTGGCACAGGCCAAGGCGCTTGCCAATCGCTCGCTTTCCACCATTTTCATAAAGCACCCCCTTTAATCCGGCTTCTCCGGTTTAGTTATTTTTTGGGTATAGTGTCGGACTCCCACGCCCTTGCTGGGTGTGGCCCAATTCTGTCTTAAGCTGATCGTTGGAATGAATGCTTCCCTGATACCCGACTGGATTTTTTCTTCAGTGGCAGGCTTGATGCCCACTTTCTTGAGGAAGGAATCTGTTTCGCTTTTTAATGCAGCTTCATTTTCAATATGCCCTTTGCTCTTAATATCATCACCAAGTACGGCTGTAATGCTTCGGCGATTTTCTTCACTTGCTCCGGCGTCCATTCCTTCTTGACGTTTGATTTTTTTAACTGCTTCTTCGGCTCTTGCATAGGCCTCCTTTTCAATTTTCTGTTCCCACAGTTTTTCTCTGTATTCCGGCCGATAGATTTCTCTAACGCGGCCCGTCTTGATCAGTTCGACAAGATCATCGCCGCTGCCCGAGAAGTCCCATCCTTCGCCTCTCAGCATATCGGCGAATTCGTCCGGACTCAACTTGCCTTCCTGGCGAAAAGCCCTTTTCCCTTCCGGGAATTGATGCAATTCGTGCAGGTTGTAATCCTTGCCGGCCTTAAGATATCCGCTTTTTTCGATGTACGTCAACAAGTTTTGCGGCCCCGTCATTTTTTCCGCGGGACGCTTCGCCGCTTTTGATCTCAGCTTCAACTCGCCGCCGCGCTGCACCTTCCGCGCCGCCTTGTCGGCTTTCATCGCTATGTCGGCTTCCGCTTCCGTCTTGCCGAAGCCGTGGGAGAATTTCACATGATAAGGCTTGCCCTCGATATCGATCGGTTCTTTCGCCAGGATACTTTTGGCCTTCTTGACGATCTTCTCCAGGCGCGCCCGATTGTTGCCCTGCAGCCAAAACTCATCGCCGCTGACGTGATAAGATGCCGTGTTGCCGGAGGCCCGCTTCAGGGCTTCGCCCATCTTCGCTATCAGCTGGTCGCCGACCACATGCGTATAGGTATCGTTGGCCTTCTTCAGATCGTCCATGTCCATGCTCACGAGGACTTCTTTTTTCGGATCCTCTTCCCATGCCTTCTTGTTTTTCAGGCGTGTCAGATCGTCGGTGTAGAAGGCAATCTCTTGCTCTTCCGGCGTCATCTCGGAGAATCTTTTTCTCATCGCAGGCTGGACGCGTCTTTCTGGAATCGGCTTGCCCCATGCCTGCCGCGAGATCTTCAAATTCTCGTACAGCGTTTCGCCCTTCTCCGGCATCAGGCCGATCTTGGAGCCCGTCACGGGATCGGTGAATTCATGATAGCCGGGCGATTTCTCGCCCTCATATTTCAATCCAAGACTTTCCGCACTCTTCTCAAGCTTCTGCATCGTTACGCCAGAAGACTTTCTTGCCGGCGGCTGCAATCCTTTATCGGATCGAAACTTTGATAGAGCGTCAAATACACTTTCGTTGCCTGTAATATGAAAGCTGCTTCCACCCGCCGCGGGATCGGTAAACATTGGACCCCAACCTTTCATATTGCCGCCATAGACAAGGCCCAGCTCATCCGCCATTTCTTTATATTGGGCATCGGTAAACCCTTCCTTTGACGGCTTCCTTTCAGAGAGAGGCTTTTCCGATGCCGTCTCCCGGCTCTTCTTCCGGAAGCCAAACCGGCCGCCCCTTTCGATGATTTCAAGATTCGCTTCGCTGATGTCCTTATCTTCGGCAAATCTCTTCATCGCCGCTTCGGCTTTTTCCCGCGTTTCCCAGCCTTTCCGGGCAGCTTTCGGAGGCTTATGCTCGACGGTCACGCCTTCGGCGGACTGAGAACCGCGAACGGAATCTTTCCGCAGAATTGTCTTAGGAGGCGGCTCACGCATGGTAAAACCGACCGGCGCCGGCAATTGCGGCCGCTCTTCCGTCGGCGGCAATCCCTCCCTTTTACGGGCGCGAAAACGCACGTCAACCACGTCAGGCCCGGAAGGCTTGCCGACAAGATCAAAACCGCCGCGCAAATCGCCGATAACCTGCCCCGCTTGCTCAGGCGTATGCAACTCGAATCCTTGGCCGTGCAGCAAAGGCGTTGCAGGCTCCCTTCCTTCCGGAAGTTTCGGCTGCATTCTCGACGTAAATTCTGCCTCTACGATGGGCGATTCCGGGAAGGGCTCCGTAGGTCTCGCCGGCGGACCGCCGCGGTAAATATCTGGCGGAGGCGCGGGAGGCATCGGCAATTCACCCGCCGGACCGGGACGCACACCGGAAATGTCGCCAGCCAGGGGATCGAAAGGCGCCGGCTTCGACCGGCCGACGCGATCCAATTCCTTGTTGATGATCTTCAAGTTCCGGCGCAAATGGTTTTCCAGGTCCAGGTAGTTCTTGACCTGGTAGCCCAGGCCGCGCGGGATCAACTTGAGAAAAGCCCCCTTCACCGTTCCCAGCGTCGCCAGATCGGCGGCCGTCAAGATGCCCCTGCCGATCTTCTCGCCCAACCCGCGCGGATCAACTTTTTGCTGCAGTCTGTTGACGCCGGCGATGTTCTTTTGAATGAGCCGCCGCGTGTTGTAGAGACTGGAAATGATGGAATCGATTTCCTTCGCGCGCCCGCTCATGCCCCGGCGCGCCACATCCTTGAGGCCGGAACGCACATTCTCGTAAAGCTTCTTGTTGACGCTGGTGAGCGGTTCGCCGGTAGTGGGATTCCAGGCCTTGAATTCGTATCCGTACACCCGCGCCAGATCGTTGATCTCTTTTTTCGTCAGGCCTTCCGTGGATGCCTTCAGCCACATCTCTTCTATCTGCAGGGCTTTCTCCGGCTGGCCGATCTTCGTATAGTATTCATGAAGATGCTGCATCGACGTCTTAACGTAATTCGTCGTCGCCGCGTGGCCGCCTTCCGTCATCTTGCGCGTGGATAGCTGTTTCAGCTTGTAAGGTGTAGGATCACGCATCAACTCTTGATCTACCATCTCAGCGTATCGCGGGATAGCTTCCTGTATGCGCCCGTGAAGATCCTCAAAAGTCTTCACTCCCTTCGTGTCGATGGCGCCTAAAGCCGTTTTCCCCTTCTCGTAATCCTTCGCCAGTATTTTTGACTTGCCCTGCAGGACCTGCCCAAGGGCTTCCTCCGGCGTAGGCCGCGGGAAGTTGTAATCTTCGGCAAGCTCGGCAAGCTTCCCCGCGCCCTTCTTAACGCCTCTCGCCGTTTCCTTTGCCGCCCGCAAAGTCACCGGCCCAAGTTCTCTTGCCGCCACATAGCCGGGCGCCAAAAGACTCGCTTCGGCGGCATTCTTGATGTCTCGCGCAGGACGCGGGAAATTCTCTTCAAACCAACCCCACGCTTCGCCGATATCCTTGAAGGTCTCGAACTGTTCCCGGAAGACGGGCTTATCGGCCAGAAACGACCCCGCCGCCTTGAGCCAGCCCGCCGCATCGGAGGGCAGCGTCGCCTTGATGAACGCGCCAGCGGGTTCACCGACAAGGCCTCTGCCCAAGGGAGCGCCGACGGCGAGGATCTTCTCGCCCAGCCGCGGGAGGGTGTCCGTCATCCGCCCCGTAGATTCCAAAGGCGTAGTCGCTTCGCGCCAGGATTCGGCAAGGTGTTCCACCATCCGCCCGCCGAGGCCTTTCGGCTTTGCTGGCGTCTCCACCGCAGCGGCCTCGTCGTCTCGGGAGAAATCTTCCCACGGGCCGCTTTCCGCAACTTCTGTTTGGAAATCTTCCCAAGGTCCGCCCATTATCTGACAGCCTCCCAACTGTTTTTGTCCGCAGGATTGCCGCCTTTGAAGCGATATCCTTTCCGGACTTCGCCCACCTTCGGCATATTGGCGGAAACGCCCACAGCCTCCTGCCCGAAGTGCGGTGCGTAATCGTGCCGATATTTCGCAAAAAGCTCTTTCTTGTATTGCGCCATCGTCTTCTCGCCGCGCACGACTTCGATCGGGTAGAGAGGCGAGAGGTCGACGTCGAGACGCGCTTCCAGCGCCAGCCGCAGGTTTTCAATCGCGCCTCTTATTTGCTGAGGGCTCCGCGCAGCTTCCAGGTTTTCCAACTCGATCTTGATCCTCATGTCGGAGGCCTGGGAAGTGCCGCTCAGGGCCGTGTTGATTTCCTGGACGATGGCGTTTCTGTTGCTCTCGAAATTAGTATATTCCGGCTTGCCGAATTCCTTCGATGCCAGGCGCATGACACGGTTGATCATGTTGAGATCGACGTTGGGCAGCTTCTTCAATTGGTCATCCAAGGCGCCGAGCCGCGGAAGCGCCCCGCCGACAAAGTTGATCGTCCTTTGGTTCGTGGCCGACTGCTTCCATTTGTAATTTGCGTCCGCCATCGTCATGTCGAATTTGGGATATTTTTCGAGCACCTTGGTTTTCACCATGGCGTGAATGTTGGCACCGCGCGTATTCTTCACGGCGATAGGCGAATCGTGGCCCTCCATGACGGAATCGGCCAGGGCGTTGATATCCACGTTTTGCAACTGCGTCGCTGCCTTCGATTTTTCCAGCTCGACCTTGCGCGCCCGCGCGGCGTCCAGCACCATTTGGGCCTGCGCGCGCCGCACCGGGTCGGGATCGTTCTGCGCGATGTTGATCAGTTCCGTCTCATTGCCGGGCAACTCCGCCGCCTGCCGCCGCGCCTTGACTTCCGCCGCGTAGTCCTTCCGGAACATCGTATCGAGGCCGTCCAGGAGCTTCATGCCGTAGGACTTCCGCTCTTCCGCCTTCCGCCGCCCCTCGTCAACGACCTTCTTCAGCTGCCGGTGATCCTCCTGCGTCTGCGGCCCGAAGAGGCGTATCACGGGATTGGCGCCCGCCAGATACTTATCGCCCGCCGCGTAGCCCTCTTTGACCGGATCGATGTCCAGGGGATCGTAGCCCAATTCCTGCTTGGCCCGGTTCATGAAGTCGCGCCGCTTCGTGAAGAAGTCCAGTTCGTCGTCCGTCGGCTTTCGCATCCGCTCGGGGTAGACGCTGAATTTGTATTTGCGATCGGCTTCCGTGGGCGCTTCGCCTTCGTTGCCGGCAAAATAGACGTCCCTGCCCTGCCCGGCCGCAAAGTCCGCATGGCTTCTGACGTTCGTCAAAAGAGGCGTATCGCCTTCGTCCTGGTAAAGGTCTTCAAGGTCCTCTCTCATGCCCTCACCCCCATTTTGGCGTTGTAGAAGATTCTTTCCAACTCCGCCCGGTACTTGGCTTGCTCAGCCGCATTCTGCGCGGAGACGTTAGTCATGCCCGCCTGCAACTGCCCCTGATAGTTCATGACGGCTTCCTGATACTTGTCGCGGTATTCGGCTTCATACTCGCTCCGACCCTGCCGCGAAGCGCCGCCCATGA
>JALOAP010000233.1 GCA_023228745.1 Dehalococcoidia bacterium
GACGACGGGTGTCGACCCGGAAGAGCGCCGCGCGCTGTGGGAGGCGCTGCTCCACCGTGCACAGGGCGAGCGCACCATCCTGCTCGCCACCAATGACCTTGCCGAAGCGGACGCCGTGTGCGAACGCGTGGCCTTCATCCAGGCCGGGCGCGTGGTCGTCACCGGCGCGCCAGAGGAGCTGAAGCGCGGGTTGCGCCGCGAAGCCGTCCGGGTGACCTGGGAGGGGGTCACGGGGGACGAGATAGCGAAGTTGGCGGCATGGCCTGGAACCGGCGAAATCTCTCGCCAGGGCGACCTGCTGCACGTCACGGTGGACGATGCGTCGGTCTTCGTACCGCGCCTCTTCGAAATCGCCGGGCACGCGATCCGTTCGGTGAACATCGAGCAATCATCGCTGGAGGATGCGTACTTCCAGCACGTGAGCAGCCGGGCGCCGCGGACCACGGAGGTGGAGGCGTGAAGTCGACGCTGAGCGCCTGCGGGGCGCTCTTCCAACGCGATATCCGCGCGGTTGTGCGCTCGCGGTCGCAGCTCTACTCCTCGATGTTCACACCGCTGCTCTTCCTGGTCTTCCTTGGGAACGGCGTCTCGGAAGGGCTGCAGCCTTCGAACCTGAGTGCGGGCAACTTCACCGCCTACCTGGTGGCGGGCGCAGTCGTGATGACGTCGGTGTTCTCGTCCACCTTCTCGAGCGCGGCCTATTACCGCGACCGCGATAGCGGCTTCCTTCGGATGCTGCTGGCTTCGCCCCATTCGCCGCGCATCATCCTCCTCGGGAAGTCGCTTGCCGGTGTGGCTATCGGACTGACACAGGCGTTGGTGGTGCTCCTCGTCGCGGCGCCCTTCGTCGAGTTCGAATGGCAATACGGCATCGTGCGAGGGCTGCTGGTTGCGGTCGTGGCGGTGCTGCTGCTGAACCTGCTGCTGGCGGGGCTCGCCCAGGCGGTCGCTTCGCGCATCCAGACAATGCAGGGCTTCCACCTGGTGCTGAACCTGCTGCTCTTCCCGCTGCTGTTCTTCTCTGGCGCGTTCTTCCCGACAGCGGACCTTCCCACCTGGCTTGCGATGCTCGCGCGAGTGAACCCGCTGACCTACGCCGTCGACGCGCTGCAGCTCGCCGCCTACGCCGACTCCAGCGCCGACTTCATTGGGCTGGGCATCGACTTCGCCGTGCTCGGTGTGCTTGCGATCGGGGTCTACGCGCTCGGCCTGACGCGCATGCCGAAGCTCACGTGGAGCGGGCGGTAGCAGGTAGCCGTCAGTCGTCAGCTACCAGTCGTCAGCCAAGTGACTGAAGTTGTCTCGTGTGCCTTGGGCCCGGGGATGCAGCGGGCCTCGCCAGTCGAGGCCCAACTACCGACTACCGGCTACCGAACTAACAGCCGCCGGCAACCGCGGGGACGATGCTGACTTCGTCGCTCTCCTTGAGCGCGGTGTCCAGGCCGTCGATGAAGCGGACATCATCGCCGTTGACGTACACGTTCACGAAGCGGCGGAGTTCGCCACCGTCGTCGAGCAGGCGCTCGCGGATGCCGGGGTAGGCGGCTTCGAGGTTCACGATGAGGCCAGAGAGGGTGTCGCCGTCGGCGGTGACGGTCGACTTGTCGCCAGTGAGGTTGCGGAGGGGCTGGGGGATGCGGACGTTAGCCATGTGTAGGAATCCTCGTTTGTCTCAATCAAAAGTTGGTGCGGGGCCGTCCGCCGGGGCCATGCCCGGTCGACGCACCACGCGGTCATGTCAACTGCGGCTGGCACGCTGGAGCGGGCTAGCCTTCGACGACGTCGCCGACCACCGGGTCGATGCGGACGCCCTTCTGTTGCGCCCACGCAAGGCTGCGTTCGATCTCGGCGGCATCGCCTTCGAGTTCGAGCACAACCCAGCCGGTGCCTTCGTCGACATCGGCCATGCGGACATTGGTGATGACCTTGAACTCATGGCCGAGCTGGTAGATGACCGGCTCGCGGATGAGGTCTTCGGGGAAGGTGAAGCGGACTCGCTTGACGCTCATGCAATGGCCTCCGTGGGCTGGAGCGCGGAATAGGCAGCTTCGAAGCTGGACATGGTGGCATCGATCTCCAACGCGGGATTGAGCGCCTCGGCCACCGCCTCGACCGTCTTGAACCCGGCCCCGGTGATGAACGCGACGGTCGTCTCGTCGGGGTGAATCTTACCGTGTTCGACGAGCTGCTTGAGGGACGCGATGGTCACGCCGCCCGCCGTCTCGGCGAAGATGCCCTCGGTCTCAGCGAGCAGCTTCATCCCGTCGACGATTTCTGGATCGCTCACGCTGGCGCAGGCCCCGTTTGTGTCGCGAAGCTGAACAAGGCTGTAGTAGCCATCGGCCGGGTTGCCGATGGCGAGCGACTTCGCGATGGTGTTGGGCCGCTGCGGCTTGAAGTTCATCGAGCCTTCCTGCCAGGCAGTCGCGACGGGCGAGCAGCCGGTCGCCTGGGCGCCGCTCATGCGCGTCTTCGGCTCCTCCGCAAGGAGGCCGGTCTTGTAGAGCTCATCGAGCCCCTTGCGGATCTTCACGAAGAGCGAGCCGCTGGCGATGGGCACGACGCAATGGTCCGGCGCGCGCCAGCCGAGCTGCTCGGCTACTTCGAACCCGAGCGTCTTCGAACCTTCCGAGTAGTAGGGGCGGACATTGACGTTGACGAAGCCCCAGTTGTGCGAGCCAGCGAGCTCGGCGCAGAGGCGATTCACTGCATCGTAGTTCCCACGCACCTTCACCAGCGTCGGGTTGTAGATGCTCGAACCGAGCTGTTTGTTCGCCTCGAGGTCGTGCGGGATGAAGACGATCGCTTCCATCCCGGCGGCCGCCGCGTGGGCGCTCACACTATTTGCCAGGTTGCCCGTGCTGGCGCAGGCGAGCTTTTCGTAGCCAAGCTCGCGGGCGCGGGTGGCAGCGACGGCGACCACGCGGTCCTTGAACGACCAGGTCGGGTTCACCGTGTCGTTCTTGATGTAGAGGTTCGGCAGGCCAAGGGCCTTGCCGAGGTTCCTGGCGTGGATCAGTGGCGTGTAGCCCGCGCCGATATCGATGGCGGCGTCGGAGTCGCAGGGGAGAAAGTCGCGGTAGCGCCAGAGGCTGGCGGGCCCGGCTTCGACGCTCTGTCGCGTGACGTTCTTGCGGATGGCGTCGTAGTCGTAGCTGACTTCGACGGGGCCGAAGCAGAATTCGCAGACGTGGAGCGCCTCCAGCGGGTATTCGCGATGACACTCGCGACAGCGAAGGTTACGTGCGTAGCTCATGCAGACACTTCCGTACAGCCGGAACCAGTCCGGCGAACAGCGAGGGCGAACCTCGCGAGGACGGGACAGTCGTTCGGGGGGCCCCTTCGGAGAGGGGCTATAGCATGAGCATACGGCCCAGGCTGCTCATTGAAACACCTCGTGTCTGTTTCCGCTTGGGCCGTTCGAAGGAGCGCTGGCGCTCTCATCTTCCCCCCGAGGGGGGCCGGAGTTGGCACCTTATCCGCGAGGACAGGTTGCCGGGGCATCGCAGGGCCGGTCCCTCCACCCCATCTTGATAAGTGCGGCCATCGGCGGTAGTTGCCGCTTATGGTACGCAGACCGTGCGGTTTTGGGAAAGTACCTGCTTTGCGGTCATTCGTTGCGAACGAAGAACGCGATGCTGGCGGTGAAGCCGTGCACGAAGTTTTTCCCACCCACCGGGCCGACTTCTCCGTTGCAAAAGAAGCCCGTCGCCGGGACAGGCCCGAAGCGCTCGCGGACTGCGCGGGCATCGTGGTGGGGTTCGCCAAAGAGGCCCACCCCGCGGCCGTTGCAGAGACAGAGCAGCGCGCCTGCCGGTGAGCTTTCGCCGAGCTCGCCACCGAGCACATCGAGCATTTCGCGGAGTTCCTCGTCCGCCGCGGCGGCATCGCGCACCTGGAATTGCAGCGTCTGCCCTACCCGTGGGAACGCACCCACTGCGACCGCGCCCGTCTCCTGGTCAACGCCCACCAGGTTGCGGATGAGGAAATCGCCACGCTGGAACTCGTCTCGGTACTCGTCCATCGCGAGGCCGATGAGCAGGTTGCGGGAGGCGCGTTGTTGCATCTCCGGCGGGAGGCTCCGGACGGTATCGACCAGCACTTCGAGTGGCGCCCGGCCGCCGAGCGAGCGTACGACGTTGCGTTCGACGCCGGTCACCGTCCAGGTATCGCCGATCGGCGCGGCACCCTGGGAGACAACGGCGTTGATAGTCCACTCCCCGGTAAGGGCGACGAGGATGGCGCCGGAATAGAGCACTTCGCCGTCGTGGAAGAGCTCGGTGGCATTGCGGCCGGGCTCCCCGGAGGCCATACCGCCTACGACGGGCACACCGGGATAGGCCTGCTCGAGCAGCGCAATGAGCGCGTCGATGTCGAACGTGAAGGGGTCGCAGAGGACGATGAAGGCGTTGGCGTCATCGGGTTCGACGCCAATGCGTTTTCGCCAGACATCGACCGTGCGGAGCGCCTGGAAGTCGCCGTGTTCGAGCCGCACCGTGGACATGAACGCGCCGGGCAGGTCCAGCGCGAGGAGGCTTACAGCCGGGGCATCCTCGAGCTCCGTACCAGTACCGACGATGGCCTGTGCCGAGCACCCGAGGAGCAGGCCGGGCTTGAGTTCGGTAGCCAGGGCTTCGGCGAACGCCGGGAAATGCTCCCGGTGGTGCCAGCTTGCGAACGCCAGGAGCAGGTCGGGGCCGTCGCCCGTGCGCGCGGCGATTGCCTCATCGAGCGCATTTCGCCAGTCAGCGCTATGGCCAAGGCCGGACCAGGATGTCATCGGCACCTCCTTGCTCCATTCTAGCGGGCCCGCCCGGGGGAGCCGGTGGAACGTTCACAATGCGGCCACCACGCCAATTGAAGCAAAAATCTGAAGCGAAAATCGCGCCGTTTTCACGAGACAGTAGCGGGTCATCGATAGCACACTGAGTGCGTGTCAGCGATCGACCGGGCCCTGGCAGCAAACCGCTACTTCGCCGAGACGTTCGAGCTGCCGCCGCGCATGCCGAACCCGGAGCTCGCCGCCGTGCTTTGCATGGACGCGCGTATCGACCCGATCCGCACGCTGGGGCTACACCCCGGCGAAGGCCACATCATCCGTAACGCCGGCGGCCGCCTGAGCGACGCGATCCGCAGCCTTGCCATCAGCCAGACCATCCTCGGCACGCGGGAAGTCGCCATTGTGCACCACACGGAGTGCGGCATGATGCGCTACAGCGACGACGAGATGCGCATGATGTTCCGCAAGGCCACCGGCGCCATCGCCGACGGCATCGCCTTCCTGCCTTTCCATGACCTGGAGCAATCCGTGCGCGATGACCTGGAGCTCTACCGGCAGTCGACGCTGCTGCGGCAGGACATCCCCGTGCGCGGATTCATCTACGACGTCGAAACCGGGCGGCTGACGGAAGTCGAGTAGGAGTCCCGAGTCCCCAGTCCCGAGGCCGGCAGCTGGATTACAATGCGAGCATGCCCCACCGCGATGGCACGTTGAAAGCTCGCGAGTTCCTTTTCTACACAGAAGATTTAGCGATGGCTGCGTTGCCCGCCGACTTTCCGCGCCCCGAG
>JALOAP010000234.1 GCA_023228745.1 Dehalococcoidia bacterium
AGGCCCCTTTCCCATTCACGTGCGACGCACGTCCTGCCGGGATAAGCCGTTAAAGAGGCGTTAAACGTCCGCGCATACCTTCAGCTTCGCACGCTCAGCGCGTGAAAGGAGAAGGAAACCTGTATGCAGCTCAAGACCCTTTGGCCGCGTTGGCCGTACCTCTTGCTCGCGGCGGCCGCGAGCATCTCGCTCGTCGCCGCAGCCTGTGGTGGGGATGACAATGACAACGATGGCGCCACTGGGAGCACGCCGCCCGTCACATCCGAGGCGGGCCACGCGACGGACTACAGTTCGCTCAGCGGCCAGGTACGCATCGATGGATCGTCCACCGTCTACCCCATCGCCCAGGCTTCCGCCGAAGAGTTCCGCTCTGCCGCCAAGAATGTGCAGGTGAATGTCAGCTTCTCTGGCACGGGCGGCGGCTTCGAAAAATTCTGCCGCGGCGAGACGCAGATCAGCAACGCCTCCCGGCCCATCAAGGAGAGCGAGGCCGAGGCCTGCCGCGCGAATGGCATCGAGCCCGTCGAACTGCAGGTAGCGGTCGACGCCCTCACCGTCGTCGTGAACCCGGCGAACGACTGGGCGAAGTGCATGACCACTGAGCAACTCGCGCTCACCTTCAAGGACGGCGGCGCGAAGAAGTGGAGCGATATCGACTCCTCCTGGCCAAACGAAACCATCAAGTTCTACTATCCCGGCGCTGACTCCGGCACGTTCGACTACTTCGTCGAGGTCCTCGAGGGCGTGGACAAGGCGAATCATCACCGCGCGGACGGCACACCCTCCGAGGACGACAATGTGCTCGCACAGGGAGTCGAAAACGATAAGTATTCGATCGGTTACTTCGGGTTCGCCTACTACGTGGAGGCTGGAGACAAGCTGAACGCGGTGGAGATCGACCACAATGGCGCGGGCTGCGTCGCCCCTACGCTCGAAAACACGCTCGAAGGGAAGTACACGCCGCTCTCACGTCCTATCTTCATGTACACGAGCGAAGCCTTCCTGCGGGATCGGCCAGAAGTCACCGGGTTCCTGCGGTTCGCGCTCGAAAACAGTGACCAACTCGTGCAGGACGTGGGCTATGTCCCGATGACCACCCAGACCCTGGACGCGCAGCTTGCGAAGCTCGACGAGTACGCGAACTAAGCGCACGTGGGCGGGCGGCGTGTCATTGACGCGCCGCATCGCCCCTGGCAAATGCGCCAATCCTGGTTGCCGGAGCGCGAACCATCGGTATTCTCGCTTCGGCACCATCTGCACCGAAGGGACCAGGCAGCCCGAATGACCAGCATCAGCCCGCACGCCGACGAGCTCGCCGCGCAGCTGCGCAAGCGGCCGCTGAAGCGTCCGCTTGAGTCCATCATCATCGGAGGGCTCACGCTCTGCGGCCTCACGTCCTTCGCAGTGACGGCCCTCATCGTGTTCACGCTCTTTGGCGAGACCGTCGCCTTCTTCCGCGACGTGTCGTTCACCGATTTCGTGTTCGGCACCGAGTGGCAGGCGCTCATTCCCCCCAAGTTCAAATACGGCATCTGGCAGCTGGTGGCGGGGACGCTGAACATCGTGCTCTGGTCGATAGTGTTCGCACTGCCCCTTGGCCTCGCCGCCGCCATCTACCTGAGCGAATACGCACATCCCCGCACGCGGAAGATCCTCAAGCCCATCCTCGAAGCGCTGGCCGGCGTACCCACAGTGGTCTACGCCTTCTTCGCGCTGACGTTCATTACCCAGGACGTCCTCCGCCCCCTGCTGGGCACGGATAGGGTGCCGTTCTTCAATGCGCTCGGCGCCAGCCTCGTGATGGCCGTCATGATCCTGCCGACCATCGCCTCCGTGTCCGAGGATGCGATGGCGAATGTCCCGCGTGACCTGCGCGAAGCGGCCTACGGGCTGGGCGCGACACGGCTGGAGGTGGCGGTCAAGGTGGTCGTCCCGGCCGCGCTTTCGGGCATCATCGCCTCGGTGCTGCTGGCCATTGCCCGCGTCATCGGTGAGACGATGATCGTGGCGGTCGCGGCGGGATCGACACCGAACCTCACGCTCAACCCGCTGGCGACCGTCCAGACAATGACCGGCTACATGCTCCAGGTGGGCCTTGGGGACGCCGCCCGGGGGACGACACAGTACTCCTCCCTCTTCGCCGTCGGCACGACCCTCTTCCTCTTCACCTTCCTCCTGAACGTCGGAGCCCAGGTCATCGTGAGGAAGTTCAAGGAGGCGTACGAATGAGCCTGCGCAGCGAACCGATGGACCTCCATGCGACGGGCGCGGTTGCCCGGCGGCAGCTCGCCTCGCGGGCTTCCCGCTACGTCTTTTTCGGGGCGACCCTCATCGGTGTGGTGGTGTTGCTCTTCCTCGCGGTGGATACCGTGCGCGTGGGGAGCGACCCGCTCAGCATCGACTTCCTGACCAACTACCCCTCCCGGTTCGCAGAGCGCGCGGGGCTTCGCTCGGGCATCCTTGGCACGCTCTGGGTCATGGTGGCAACCATCGTCCTGGCGATCCCGATCGCCATCGGCACGGCGATTTACATCACGGAGTTCGCGCCGCGGAATCGCCTGCTCACGCTCATCGAGCTGAACCTCGCGAACCTTGCGGGCGTGCCTTCGATCATCTACGGGATCCTTGGGCTTGCGGTCTTTGTGCGCCTGCTCTCGCTCGGGCCCAGCATCATCGCGGGCGCGCTCACGCTTGCTATCATGATTTTGCCCATGACGGTCATCGCATCCGTGGAGGCGATCCGGCAGGTGCCGCCGAGCATGCGCGATGGCTCGCTTGCCCTTGGGGCCACGCGCTGGCAGACGGTGTGGCACCACGTGTTGCCCGGGGCGATGCCCGGCATCATGACGGGTACCATCCTGGCCATCTCCCGTGCAGCGGGCGAAACCGCTGCCCTGATCATGGTTGGCGCGGCCGGGTTCATCGCCTTCGACCCGCAGTCCGTGACCGACGACTTCACGGTCGTCCCCATCCAGATCTACAACTGGACGACCGTTCCGAACGAGGATTTCCGGGCACTTGCTGCCAGCGGAATCATCGTGATGATGGTCTTCATTCTCGGGCTCAACCTCGCCGCCGCACTCATTCGCGAGCGGTTCCGCCGCTACTAGGCAGGAGCGCCATATGGCCAACTCATCGACCGATACGAAGCTCCCTGAACCAGTGTTGGGGTCGCCCGAAACACCAGCCGAACCGGGTGGCAACGTGGCTCCCACGGCGTTTCGGCCACCCGAGCCCACGGCGATCAGCATTGGCAACCTCAACCTCTGGTACGGGCCGAAGCAGGCGCTCACGAATGTTTCGCTCGAAATCCCGGTGAACAAGGTGACGGCGCTCATCGGCCCCTCGGGCTGCGGCAAGAGCACACTCCTGCGCTCCATCAACCGGATGAACGACCTCATCCCCGGCGTCCGCATCGAGGGGAAGATCGAGTACCAGGGCGCGAACGTCTACGCTCCCGATGTCGACCCCGTGGAGGTGCGCCGGCGCATCGGGATGGTCTTTCAGAAGCCGAACCCGTTCCCGAAGTCCATCTTCGACAACGTGATGTTTGGCGCGAAGGTGAACGGATTTCGCGGGAATGCGAACGAACTCGTGGAACGTTGCCTCCGCCGGGCCGCCCTCTGGGAAGAGGTGAAGGACAACCTGAAGAAGTCCGGGCTCGCCCTCTCGGGCGGTCAGCAGCAGCGACTCTGTATCGCGCGCGCTATCGCCAACGAACCGGATGTCATCCTGATGGACGAGCCTTGTTCAGCGCTCGACCCGATCGCCACGCTGAAGATCGAAGACCTGATGCGGGAACTCGTAAAGGACTACACGATCGTCATTGTGACGCATAATATGCAGCAAGCAGCGCGAGTCTCCGATTACACCGCCTTCATGCTTACGGATGAGCACGTGACGGGACAACTGGTGGAGTTTGGGAAAACCGAGCGCCTGTTTACGAATCCCCAGGACAAACGTACTGAGGATTACATCAGCGGCCGCTTCGGCTAAAGGGCAGGGCAATGACACGAGTTCTGTTCCACAAAGAGATCGAATCCCTGGAAGACGACGTGCTCGTGCTCGGCTCGATGGCGGAGAAAGCGTTGCTCGACGCGATAGAGGCGCTGCGCGACGGTGATCAGCAGTGGTCACAGAAGATCATCGATGACGACCAGCGAATCAACGCCAAGCGCTTCGAAATCGAGGAGAAGTGCATCTTCGTCATCGCTTCGCAGCAGCCGATGGCGACGGACCTGCGTTCGCTCGTTTCCATGCTCTTCATCATCACCGACCTGGAGCGCATCGCCGACCATGCCGAGGGTATCGCGCGCATCAATATGATGCTCGCGGATGAGCCCCTTCCGCGGCGGCTTGGCCTCCTGACGTCGATGGCGGACCGCGCTGTGGCCATGCTGCGTGACAGCCTGAAGGCGTACACCGAGCGCGACGCCGACGAAGCCCGGCGCATCTGCGAAGCTGACGACGAAGTCGACCGGCTCCAGGACCGCATCTACGAAGAGGTCACGAAGTCGATGATCGCGGACCCAAGCACGATAGAACGCAACACCTACCTGCTCTGGACTTCGCACAACCTCGAGCGCATCGCCGACCGCTGCACCAACATCTGCGAGCGCGTGATCTACATGGTCACGGGCGAGATGGAAGAGATCAACGTCTCGAGCTACTAGGCAGGAGTAGACCTTCAGCTAGTGGCTCGGCCCGGGATGGGGACCTCCTTGGCGAGAGCCATCGATGCGATACCGCCTCGCGCCGGCAGCCAAAAGCGAACGGCCAATAGCCACAAACCCCCTCCCCCGGTACCATCGAAGGTAGAACGTGGCGGGCGTAGCGTAGCGGTTAACGCGTCTGGTTGTGGCCCAGAAGATCGAGGGTTCGAATCCCTCCGCTCGCCCCACGATTCGGCAACCGGTACGTGGCCGTGGCTGTTGGCCCGGGTGTTTCGCGTCTGCCCTTCCTCTGAATCCCTCGAACCTTTCAACCATAGCCCGTTCGGCTTCGTGTTCTGGTTTGCCAGCCACCGCTGAGCACAGATGTTCGAACGCGGGTAGAATGACGGCAACTCACGGCAGGAGGTGCACTGCGTGTCCACCCCCATTCGCCGCCAGTACCTCGAACTGAAGCAGCGCTACCCGGAAACCATCCTCTTCTTTCGCCTCGGCGACTTCTACGAGACCTTCGACGACGACGCCAAGCTCGTCGCGGATGAACTGCAGATCACCCTCACTTCGAAGCCGATGGGGAAGGATATCCGCGTCCCGCTCGCGGGCGTGCCCTATCACAGCATCGACGGGCACATCGCGAAGCTCGTGGCGCGCGGGCACCGCGTAGCCGTGTGCGAACAGATGGCGGACCCGGCCGAGGTGAAGGGCCTCGTGCCGCGCGATGTCGTGCGCGTCGTCACGGCCGGCACCGTCACGTCCGACGCCTCGCTCGACCCACAGGCGCCCAACGAACTCGCCGCCTTCGTGCAGCGCGGGCACGAAGCCGCCACCGCCTTCGCAGATGTCACCACGGGCGAAGTGCGGCTCGTCGCGGGCGAC
>JALOAP010000235.1 GCA_023228745.1 Dehalococcoidia bacterium
TTCATCGCGAGGATGACGGCGTCGCCCGGCCCGAACGTGAGCTCGCTTGGGCTTCCTGCGGCCGGGATCTTGAGGTGGACGCTCTCCTTCGGCGATTGCAGTTCCAGTCCATGCTCGCGAATTGCGGCGAGGTGCGTCCCCCGGGCGATAAGTACCACGCCGTGCCCATGCTGGAAGAGCCGGCCACCTACCACGCCACCAACGGCGCCCGCGCCATAGATGATGAATCGCACTACTGCTCCCCTTGCGTGTGCCATTCCCGCAGGAGTTCCGCCTCCCGGTCTGGGTCCATTCCTGCCGCGAGCGGCGCGTCGAGCTCCTGCCGCCATTCGAGCGTGTCAGCCACCGTTTCGGCCAATGGCCGGGTTCGAAGGCCGGCGGCCCGCGCCTTCGCGATGCTCACCCCGTGCAGTCCGCTTGCCGATGGCACCCAGAGTGGCAGTTCGCCCGTCCGGTCGAGCCGGTGGTCCATAAGGAAGTGGTCATCGGCCCATGTGAATACGGCGTGGCCGAGCGATAGCCGCTGCGTCGTCTCGAAAAACTCTCCCCACGTCAGCGAGGACTCTGGACCGGTCGCGTTGTAGGCACCACCCGCCCCAGCCTCCACGAGGCCGACCGTGAACTCGGCGAGATCACGCGCGTCGATGAACTGGATCGGCGCGTCCGGCGAGCCGGGGGCCAGCACTTCGCCGCCGCGTGCGACCCGCACCAGCCAGTACGTGAACCGGTCGGTGTGGTCGTACGGCCCAACGACGAAGCCGGGCCGCACGATGAGCGCGCGCTCACCGTACACACGCTGCACCTCCGCCTCGCACAGTGCCTTCAGCCCGCCGTACGTCCTGCCAGTGACCTCTTCTGTCGCGGGGTCGCGCAGTCTCGCGAGCGGCGCGGTCTCGTCCATCCCCGCTTCGAACTCGGCATAGACGCTGATTGTCGAGATGAAGACATAGCGCGAGACCGCATCCGCGAGCAACTCTGCGGACTGCCGCACCACCCGAGGCACGTAGCCGGGCGTGTCGATGACTGCATCCCAGGTGCGCCCGCGCAGCGGCTCAAGGCCGCCATCGCGGTCGCCGGTGATGCGCTCGACGCCCGCCGGGACCTCCGGGTTCGAGCCACGGTTGAAGAGTGTCACCTGGTGCCCGCGAGCCATGGCGCCGTCGACGATGTGTCGTCCGACGAACTGCGTGCCACCGATTATCAGGAGTCGCATGGCGGCACGTTAGCCGCCGCGCCCCGATCGCGCCAGCGCCACCCACGATGGCCCTCGGTGAGCCAGCTCGGCCACACACGCCACACGAAAAGCCCCTCCTTCTGGAGGGGCTTTCGAGGTCCCACCCGGTGTCCGATCAGGAGACCGGCTTCCATTTCAGCCAGTTGTCCGGCACGGACTCGCCATCGCCGTCGATGTGCTCGAAGGTATAGACGTTCGTCGCGTCCCCCGCGCGCTCGAACACCGTCGTCCCGCTCGAGTCGATGGCGACCGCCGTCGCCTCGCCGCTCTCTGCGAAGTCGGCCTCGTCGACGTTGTCTGCGGCGATGACCTCGATGAGTTCATACTTGCGTCCGTCGAATTCAAGGTACTGGCCGGGTAGGACGAGTTCGTCGCCGCTGGAGTCGTCCGGCCTTGTATCACTCGATTCCGACTGCTGGCTGGTGTCACTACTGGCATCGTCCTTGGAGTCGCCGCCACATGCGGCGACGAGAAGTGTGAGTCCCACCAGGGATGTGAAGAAGAGAGACTTCGCGTTCATGAACAACCTCGTGTGAAAGCTATTCCGTTGAACGCCGCTCTCCGTCGCCTGGTTCCAGCTCAGCGCGGGGGAATGTGAGGCACCGCACAGTGCCTACTCCGCGCGCCACTGGCGTAGCGACATTCCTTCCTTGCCGAAGGTGAGAAACGCCACGTCTTCCACGTCCACCTTGAACAGGTGGTACGGTTCCTCGGACTCTTCGGGCGCCCAACCGATCTTCGCCAGCAAGTCCTGTGAGTATTGGGCGCGCTCCGCGTCATCGGTTACCTCGACCGCCCGTCCGCGCACCTTGAAGTCGCCCCCGGTAGCGTCTTTGTCGAGCACGATGCTGTGGACCAGCACGCGTGGGTCGCGAAGCAGGTCGAGCGCCTTCTTCGAACGCCACATCATCCCGAGGTAGAGTTCGCCGCGCGAAAACACCGGCTCCACCGGGCTGATCCGCGGAGTGCCATCCTTGCGGATGGTCCCCACGAGAAGCACTCCTTTTTCGTCCAATCGCTGTTCGCCGATGCCCGCGAGCTCTGGCTCTGCTGCCGCAAATTCCTTCCACGAAACCATGGATCCCTCCATCCGCCGCACATGGCGGACGGACCATAGTACGTCCAAGCGCGACACCTGCTGTCGCGCCTTGTCACCTTCCGCCGCTCGCCGCCGGCCAAGGGGCGACGATGAGCCGCGGAAGGTCCAAAAAAAGGGGCGCCAGTTCGGCACCCCTTCGTTGGGTTGGCCCCCTGCGAAGCGCTACGCGTACAGCGCCTCCGCCACCTCCGGCAGGCCCACCGCCTCGAGCTTCGCGCGCGAGGGCTTGCAGGTCTCCACGTCCCAGTCGCACGCCCGCAGGAAATCGGTCTCCAGCAGCTCGGTGTCGAGCTTCACGCCGGCCAGTGGCCCGGTGTGGGTTCCTTCAGTGGTCTCGCCCGTCATCCGTGTCGGCACCGCCCGCTGACGTGGGTTACCGCCTTCGCGCAGTTCATAGGCCATGCGCAGGTTCGCAATCCGCTCACCGATGCCCATGATCTCGTCGAGGTCCATGTCCCACCCGGTGACAGCGTTGAACCACGTCGGGATGTTTGACGTGTTCGCCGCCATCATCACGAACTGGCACATTCCGCCGGCGTTCACCACGTGCATGTACTCGCTCGCGCCCTTGTGGTGTTCGCCGCGGCCCTCGTAGACCTTCGGGTCCGCAGGGGCTGCCGGGATACGGCCCAGCCGCTTGTTCCCTTCGTACTGCGTGTGCCGGCCGGGTGTCGGGTCCAACCGATAGGTCGTGTGGTATTCCGGCTGCAGCTTCGGGTCATGCATCGCGACCTCCTGCCCGCCGATATGCATCGCATACTGCTCGGCGCCGTGGCCGATCTTCTCCGATGCCATCTTCACGCCGTCCGCCAGCACTGCCCCGATGCTTCGCCGCTGGCCCATCATATGCAGCAGCTGGACGACCGCATCCGGGCTGCCCCAGGCCAGGTCGAGTCCGTCCGTGTCCTCCTTGGTCAGGATGCCGGCCTCGTAGCACTCCATCGCGAACGAAATCGTCGATCCCGCACTGATGACATCGAACCCGTACTGGTTGCAGAGGTGGTTCAGGTAGATGAGTGCGTCCGGGTCCGCCACCAGGTTCATCGTCCCGAACGACGCCATCGCTTCGTATTCCGGCCGGTGTGTGTGCCGCGGATATGGGTACTTCTCGTTCTGCGACTCCACCGACTCCGCCCCACACGCCATCGGGCAGCGCCAGCAACCGTAGCTCTTCTCCATCTTCGGGTTGATGGTCGAGCCACCGTCGATCTGCTGCGCGTTGGGGAAGTCGACAATGCCAACACCGCCCCAATTCTTCACCGGCGAGTCGCCGTTCAGGGCGCTCATGGCCGTGATGCCCGTGGTGCCGAAGGTGTGGAAGAAGTCCTTCAGCGGCTTCACGAAGTCGTCCAGGTTCGCCCGCAGCATCTTGATGATCTCGGGCGTCTGGGCGATCACCTTGCGGTCCGTCACGGCGACTACCGCCTTCAGGTTCTTCGAGCCCATCACTGCGCCGACGCCGGAGCGGGCTGCAAGCCGGCCATGGTCGTTGCAGATGCCGCTGATGAGCGACAACGTTTCGCCGGCGGGTCCGATGTTCGCCACGCTCGCCTTCTTGCCGTGCCGCTCCTTCAGCATCATTTCGTTGTCAATGGCGAGCTGGCCCCACTGGTCGGAGGCATCGCGAAGCTCGACCTTGTCGTCTTCGATGAGCAGGTAGACGGGCTTCTCGGCTTTGCCGTGGAACATGATTCCGTCCCAGCCGGAAAGCTTCAGCAGGCCGCCGAAGTCCCCGCCGCAGTTGGCATCGCCCCAGCCACCGGTCAGGGGGCTCTTGCAGACCACCTGCCAGCGTTGGCCGAAGAGTGGCGTCCCGGTGAGCAGGCCAGCGAACATTCCGAGCATGTTCTCGGGGCCAAGCGGGTCGGCGCCTACCGGCACGCGATCCCACATCATCCGCGCCCCGATGCCGTACCCTCCGAGGTACTTGCGGTAGAGCGATTCATCGGGGCGCTCAACCGTGATCTCCCCGGTGCTGAGATTCACGTTCAGCAGCTTCCCGTTATAGCCCTTTTCAGCCAGCGTTGAGCTTTGGGCGGCGGTCGTCATTGGACACACTCCTCTGCGGGCGCTCATGGAGCCCCGTTGTGCGGTGGATAGTACGGCGTTCGCAAATGGCTGCAATATGCTGTTCCTGGCATACCGCCCACCTTCCACATGCCCCTATCCTTCGTGGGTATGATTGAAGAGGGGACAACGAAGAGCAGAGATCCCCGCCTCGTCATGCAAGGGGGTAAGTAGTGGACAACATCCTGCGTCACGCATTCGTGAAGCGGCACTGCAATGAGTGTGGTGGCAGTTACAACGTCACGCTCTACGACGTGTTGCAGGAGCAGCGCGTACTCGACGAGTGGCAAAGCGGCCGCCCCTCCTGTGCCGGCTGCTCACGGGAACTGGACCAGATGGTGCACCAGATCCCCCGCGAGTCGCTTGAATCGCTGGCCGCTGCCTGGGATGCAGTGACGCAGAAGCTCGAACAGCACTCGGTCGAGATCGAACTCAGGTAGCACGGGCGGCAACATTCGGCGTCGCCCATCCCTGACACGCGCCCGCAACCCCCGTCTGCAGCTCACCGATCCCGGCGTTGCACCCGGAAGCTGAAGGTGGACGTACGTCGCCTCAGCTTCGGGGAGGGTGTGTGCCGAACATCAGCAAGAGGCTTATCGCGGTCGTCGCGATCCCGATCGTCTTTATCGCCATTGCGCTGCCGATCGCCCTGGTTGTCGTGTCTGATTCGGACGGCGAAGACATCGGGGGCGAAAACAGCAATCCGCCCCTGCCCGCGGAGAGCACCGTCGTCGCAGGCGAACAGCCCCCGCTGCCCGCCAACGCCACGCGCATCCGCATGATCAACACCGAGTTCGTGCCCAATGAGACCGAGATCGACGCTGGCACCGCCATCGCCTTCCTCAACGAGGACAATTCCCAGCACACCGCCACCGTCCAGGACACGACCGCGGACGTCGACGAGCGATTCGACTCCGACGCCATCGATCCGCGGGGCCAGGTGGTGTGGGAGCCGCAGGCCCCGGGCGAGTATCAACTCATCTGCACCATCCACCCCAACCTCATGAACCTGACCGTTCGCGTCCGTCCGGCGGCAGGCGGCTAGCCCACGCCCAGTCCCCGGCCTGTATGCTGAGCACATGGAAGTTGCGAACGAGCTCATGGTCCGCGGCATCGTCGTGGGCGTGTTT
>JALOAP010000236.1 GCA_023228745.1 Dehalococcoidia bacterium
GCGCCCTGTACCCGGCCCAAGTCATGGCCTACGCATTCAGCCGGAACCTCGACCGGGGTGTGCTGGCCTTCGTCAATAAATCCAACCTGTACGACTGGAAATTTATCGAAGTGCCAATCGATTACGAATACATGGAAGGCCTGCTGACCAAGGCCAAAGAAGTCAAAAAGGCCCTCACGGAGAACAAGGAACCCGACAAAATCAATCAATATTTCTGGTGCTCAGGGTGCCGGTTCCAGTCCTACTGTATGCCCGAATGGGTCCCGTCCGGCCCCGGCCCCCAGCCCTGCGATGACCGTCACCTCAAGGAACTGGTCAGCCGGTTTATGACCCTCCGACCGGCCGTCAAACAATATAACCAATGCGAAAAAATGCTGAAAAACTCCCTCCCCAAAGGACAGGACTTGATTTTTGACGAATATCTGCTTCAATGGAATGAGGTGACGGTGAACCGACCGGCCACCCCGGCCAAAACCCTGTCCTACTGGAAATGGAAGTGGATAGCCACCCGACAGGAAAAGACCGAAGAGGAACCCAGCGATGAACTTGATTAGAAGCAATCAGCATCTCCTTATTGCCATTGAAATATTCCATGTTCTCAACCGGGCCCGCCGGCCGGAACTGTATCTCCGCAAAGAAACATTTATCGAGCATATCCAAGGCAAACCCACCGCCATCGGAACCGTCCTCTGGAAACTGTCCCAAGGCGGACTGATTGAAAACCAGCGGGGACGAAACGGCGGCTACCGGAAACGGGAAAAAGCCGTGTTCTTGTCCGAATTGTTTGATTTGTTCGAGGTGCAAAAAGAACCCATTGGACACCCCCATGTCAACTCCTTTGAGCGGTCCATGTATCACCAGTCCAGAACCATTATTCTATAGAAAGGAAGCCCCATGAAAACACGCTTGTTGTATTGGCTGGCTATTTTCCTTCTGGCCGCCGGGTGCGGGGACCACGACGGACGCGTCGGCCCGACCCGCGCCGCCGACACCATTCACGCCGGAACCGACGGTGTGAGAACGGCATGGTTCGCCTATGTCACCGCCACCGGAGACCTGCTCGTGCAGGAAGGACTCCGAATGGAATTTACAAGTACCCGACAGGCCGTGTATTTTACAAACAACGGACTCGGCGGACTGACGCCCCACGGCGTAAGAGGCGTCCAGTCTATCACCGCCTCCGGAGTCACCGGGACCGGCGGACGGATGGTCGCCACCGGGCATCGGTCTGACTGGACGTGCCTGCCCGGCTATGTCCTGTTCTCAGAGGCAGTGGCCTCCAAACCCGCCCTTGCCGGCGGCGGGGCACAAGCCAAGTTTTATTACCGTACGAGAGCCGTCTATAACCCGTCGGAATACGCCCTTGTCGAGGCCAGCGGAACCGTTGCGTCCTGTCCGATGGAGGGCGGCGATTTGACGGCCTCCGAATGGGCCGCCCTGAGCGGACCGACCGAGGCAGCGCCGGTGTCCGGGGCCGATCTCGACGCCCTGACCCTGTTGAATCGACAGGGAAACCGGGGCGAGGGAATCGTTCAGGAAATGACTTACTTCGCCGCCGTGAATCTGACCGAACCGAACGATTATTTCCGGTACGCCTCTCCTCTCTGCTATTCGGCCGTAGTCAAGACGGCCGCTCCGTTGGATTTGTGCGGCCTTGCTTTCGGGGGACATTTGACCTCCACGGCCTGTCCGGAAGGCATCGATGTCGATTTATTTGTTATCGGTTCAAGCGAGGACATGCAAAGCCATGTCGTTCGAAGCGATTGGATTCTTCCCATCGACAGCCGACTTCCGTTTTCGGCCGGCCAGACGGTGGAAGTCTATGACCGATGGAGTCCGTTTGGCTCAGAGCCGAATTTGTGGGATGAACAGCAGTACGTCCGCCGGTTAAAGCCGGAGTGGTATATATTCGCCGACCCGAATTATATCGGCGACCCGAACACCCTGACCGACCCGAACCTGTTTGAGTTTATCCATCGGCTGGATACAAGGTATCCCCGTTTTATTGAAGAGGAAATCTTTCTGCCGGACCGAATCGACAGGATTCCGATGATACCCGTCCTCGAATCCGGGGACTGGCTGCAAATGACGATCCGGAAAAACGACGTTCGTATGCTCTCGTATTTATCGGATTATTGGCTGACCGGAAACCCGGTGATGGACCTCAACCGGGATGGAATTGTCAATCTCAAGGATTCTCTGTGCGGCCTTCCCTGATTCAGCCGCAAGAGTCTTTCTCGTCGAGCCGGGCGGATGGGCTGTAGCGGCCTGATAATGCCGCCCGGTTTTTCTTAGAATACAAAGAGGCCCTTCTCGAATTGAAACGCAACCTATTCGCTGTAAAATCAGCGGGAAAGTTAGTGATTTCAAACGACTTTGATTTTTATTTCGTTTTCTCAAAAAAACAAAAACAAGGTGGAGAAGGGCCTCTTTTTTACGAAAGGATTCAAATATGGAATTGACGGAAGAACAAAAAATGTCAATCGATAAAAGGATGTCCGATGTCCCAATTAAGTATAAGAAGTTATACAAGAGGTGCATATCCGGACAAGCAAGCCCCAGAATGGCGATAAAAATGCACTGTTTGGAATGCTGGGGGTGGCAAAACAAAGAGACAATGGCTTGCGACAATGCCGCCTGTCCTCTTTTCAATCACAGACCCTACCAAAACGGCCCAAGTCCTTCTCTGGGGGAGGCAGAGGACGAAGATTTAACGAACGGTAACTAAGAATAAGTATGGACGAATTTTTATGCGACTCAAAAAAGACATCCTAAAACGCCTGACAGAGAAACATGCCAAACTTTCCGGATATGGGGAGGATGGAATGTCCGGAATCCTGAAAATCAAGGAAGAAAAAGGGAAAGAAGATATATTTCGTTTTATATTCTCCTGGGGGATGGGATGGGAACACTTGTCCGTTTCCCTTCCGAACCGGATTCCAACCTGGTACGAGATGTGCAGATTCAAGGACATCTTCTGGGGCGAAGATGAATGGTGTGTTCAGTTCCATCCGCCAAAATCTGAGCATGTAAACAACTGCTCAACCTGCCTTCATTTGTGGAAACCAAAGAACAGGCCCTTGCCGGTTCCTCCGTCTATTTTAGTGGGGATTAAATAGGGTGTCTTTTCATTCTCCAGACTACCCGGATTCGGTCTGCAACAATTGTATTTGGCTGGACCGGAAACGAGGCCGATGCCATCGGTCCGGCGGAAATTTCAGGAAAAGAAAACGCCACTGCCCGTATTACGAAATAGACCCCGTGGACGCATATAAGAAGCAATGGAAGAAACTTAGAAGAGAAAAAGAAAGGTAAACAAATGGCAAAACAAGTAAAAATCATGGAGATTCCAGCAATTCAGTTAAAGAGAATCATCATCAACGTCGAAGGAACGGCACCTTTGATCGTTCACGCATGGAGCAAAAAGGCTAAAGAAGAAATGCTGAACAAGCAGATGAAAAAGGCAGGTAAGGGTAAAGAGGCAAAGAATCCAAATCGGGATTTTCTGGAAAGCCTCTACTGGCTTGATGAAAAAAATCAGTTGATTCAGCCGGGAAAGGAAGTAACCAAGAAATCACGATTCGGTTTTCCGGCCATTGGATTCAAGGCATGTGCGGTCAATGCCGCCAATGATGTGGGTCTTATGAAAACAGCCATGCGAAGGGCGTTTCATATTGACTGTGAATATGTCGTGATTCAGGGATTGCCAGACATGCGGGAAGATATGGTTCGTTTGAACGGACAAACAGCCGATATACGATACCGGGGAGAATTTAAAAAATGGAAAGCATCACTTCCAGTGATCTTCAATCCTACAGTTATTTCGAGCGAGCAGATTTTTAATTTATTCAATCTGGCCGGATTCGGCGTAGGCGTTGGAGAATGGAGGCCCGAAAAGAACGGCAGCTACGGAACATTCCGAGTCATTTGATTTTTGCCTGACACGGCTTGGTCTGGCAGGCGCGGAGTGGCGCATTAGTGTTCGGCCTGGATTGGCGCGGATCGTTGTGGTTTGGTATGGCAGGCAAGGCGTGGACCGGAGGGGCAAGTTTGGTTGCGGTTGGTTTCGGCATGGCAGGCGGGGTTAGTTGCGGCAAGTTTGGTTGGCGCAAGGATAGTTCAGTTAATGCAAGGCATGGTTTTTATTGATTAAATTAAAATTTCATGGGAGAAAAATATGACAAAGTACAAATGGAAAGATGCGTATTGCAATTTCAAGAAGATCGACGTTCAGGTTGCGGCGGGTTGTTTGGAAAAACTGGTCAAGAAAAACGGGTCTGTAACCGCAGAGGCCGTTGTGCTGGAGGCCCGGAACAAAAGAAGTCCCTTGCACGAATGTTTTGAATGGGATGATAAAAAGGCGGCCCATCTTCACCGCATAAATCAGGCATGTCATCTTATTAAATACATCGTGATCGACGAAGAAGATGTTCCTGAATTGAGCGCATTTGTCCATGTTGAAATCGAAGATGAAGGCCAGTACGTTACCCTGCAAACGGCCAAAGATGATCCTGTGTTGCGTGAACAAATACTACGCAAGGCGCTGTCTGAATTATTGGCATGGAAAAAGAAATACGGAGAATTAAAAGAATTCATGCAAGTGACAAAGACAATAGACAAGATAAAAATTAAAACATAATGCGGTTATGCGTGGCAGTGTGTATCCAGTTCCGGCAGTGCAGTGCAAGGCGTGGAAATGTAGCGCGAGTCATGGCACGACAATGTTAGGCAGGGAAGCCCCGGCAGTTTCTGCTGTCGGGGTTTTTAAAAAGCCAACCTGACGATCAGCCCTACGATCACGCCCCCGATGATTGCCGAAACAAGATTCTTAACCCATGTGTATTTTTTGGCCGCGCAATTGGCGGCGTGCAATTCAATTTGTGTAGCGACATGTTCCTTGACAATAACCATATATCGCTCAGAAGTTTTAATCGATATTAGCTCAGCCAATTGGTTCATCTGCTGTTCTGTCATTGTCCTGCCCTTTATTAGTCGATGTAGTTGATTCGATGGACTCCGTTTCTTTTTGCCGAGTCGCTAATCGCCGCTGAATTTCCTTATCCAGCACAACCAGAGTTCCCTGGCTACGGATGATTTGCTCATATTCCCGCTGCATGAGCAGGGCCAGTTCCTCTCCTAAAAAGTCCTGAATGTTCCTTTGATTGCTTTGTTCTTTGCTCATTTTGTTTTCTCCCCAATTAAGCAACAAGTCCAAGTTCTTGTAGTCTGTCTATCACCGTATTCACCGCATTCTTAACACTGGTCAAATCTGCTTCCAGTTTTGTCTGGTCAACAGTATCCGTACCTGTCAAGTCCTGCGTAGCTGCATCGGATACGGTATCCGGTTGATTGACCGGGGTGGCCCCGTAAAATCCAAGCAACTGGCTGGTTCCTGTTCCGATTTGTGTTCCTGTAGAAGTATCCAATACAATATTCTTGCCATCCGCAATAACGACATCATCCCCGAACCGAACCGTCCCGGCCTTGGTGTAGATGGCGTAA
>JALOAP010000238.1 GCA_023228745.1 Dehalococcoidia bacterium
GCTCAGTTGAGCGGCCCTGTTCTTTGCCATGGGAGTAGACTCGGGCTCCACCAAGGAGGTGCCGAACATGGACGCGATCACCCTGCTGGCCCAAGGCTTCGACCAGCTACACGAAGCGCTGCAGGAGGACATGGCCTCGGTGGACGACGAGGGCCGGTGGTGGCAACCGTCCGCCAATAACAACCACATCGGCTTCCTCTTCTGGCACATCGTGCGGGACGAAGACAATGTGCTTTCGTTCGTGCGCGACAAGACGGAGCTCTGGAAAGCCGACGGATGGCACGAGCGTCTGGGCATGGCCCCGGAAGAGCAGGGGACGGGCATGGATGCGGCGCGCCTCGCAGCGTTCCGCTATGACCCGCACGAGTTCGAACAGTACGCCGAGGCGGTCTGGGAGCGCACCGGGCGGGAGTTGCGCGAACTGCGCGAGCAGGACCTCGACAAGCCCGCATACCAGTGGACGGTTGGCCGCCTGCTAACAGAGGGATGCCTGGGGCACGGCTGGGAGCACCTTGGCGAAATCCGCTATGCGAAGGGGCTGCGCGGCTGGCGGTTCAAGGAGTAGGACGGACTGAGGACTCAGGGAGGTGGCGTGCCTGCAGGCGCGCCACCTCCAGTCCCGGGTGCTACGGGAACATGATGACGGACCGGTTCACTTCGCCGTTCTTCAGCGCCTCGTAGGCCTCGTTGATCTGGCCGAGCTCGTAGCGGCGGGTGATGAGTTCGTCGATCTTCAGGCGGCCCTGGCGGTAGAGCTCCATGAGCCACGGCATGTCGTACTGCTGCCGCGTGCTGCCGTAGAAGCTCCCCAGGATCGACTTTTCGCCGAGGACGAATTCGTGCCCGGGGACATTGACGGTCTGTCCAAAGGGGACCATGCCGACAACCACCGCCTTGCCGCCGGGCTTGATCATCCCCCAGCACTGCTCGGCAGTCTTCGCGAGGCCGATGGCCTCGAAGGCAAAGTCGACGCCGCCGCCGGTGAGTTGTTGCACCTGCTGAACGGCGTCCCCGGAAGACGCGTCGACCACGTCGGTTGCACCGAATTCGCGGGCGGCGGCGAGCTTATTCTCGAGCAGGTCGACGGCGATGACCCGGGACGCGCCGGCGAGCCTGGCGCCCTGGATGATGTTGAGTCCCACGCCGCCGGCGCCGACGACAGCGACGGTGGAGCCGACGGGCATCTTCGCGGTGTTCGAAACAGCGCCCACGCCGGTCATGACGCTGCACCCCACGAGGGCGGCTGCTTCGAAGGGGACGCCTTCGGGAATGTGGACGCAGGCGTTTTCGTGGACGAGCTGGTATTCGGCGAACGCGGACATGTTGGCGAACTGCATCATGCCCTGGCCCTTCAGGCTGATGCGGCCGATGCGCCCGAGCGCCTGGGTGTTGCGACAAAGGTAGGGTTTACCCGTGACGCAGGAGTCGCAGGCGCCACAGGAGGTCACGAAGGCCACGACCACCTTGTCGCCCGGCTTCACCTTGGTGACGCCTTCGCCGACCTTTTCGACGATGCCCGCGGACTCATGGCCGAGGACTGTTGGGACGGGATAGGGGTACTTGCCCTCCATGAAGTGCAAGTCCGAGTGGCAAACGCCGCTGGCGACCGTCTTGACGACGACTTCGTTGGCCTGGGGCTCGTCGATGTCGACGTCTTCGATCGAAAGGGGCTGGTTCGGCGCATAGAGGACGGCGGCTTTCATTTGGGGATCCCTCCTTTGAACTGGCGCGCCATCTTCTTCCGGGCGGTAAGCGGGTGTCAATCTGCTGGCCGGCGGGTGCGGCCGGGCCGGGGCCAGCGCCTTGCAGCAGGCTGCAAGGGATAGCCTGGGGCCGGTTGCCCGCCCGCAAGCACTGACGAGTGATGGTGACGTGGAGTTTCCGGTTCCGGGACTTCGGGGTGCGAATGGTCGAGGAGATGTATCCGGGGCTAGAGATCGATGAGGACTTCGATTTCCAGCGGCGCTCCTGGGTGGTTCAGCGCGTGCTCTGGACGGCGGGTGCGGTGGTCCTGCTGGCGGCACTCCTGGGGTTCTTTGGCCGCGGCGTCCTGAGTTCGACGGAAAGCTCCACAACCGAGGACGACGTGGTCGTGTCGTACCAGCGGTTCGCACGGCTGCAAACGCCGACGCAGATCGAAGTAACGGTGCGGGTAGGAGGCGACAAGGTCGAAGTCTGGATCGCACGGAACTACCGAAGGGGTGAGCTTCAGCGCTCGAGGAGCGTGCGGACCAGGCGTTCGAGTTCGGGCAGGGTTCCCGGGTCCTCCTCCTGTCCGGCCCAGGGGCCAACGCCGAGCACAGCCATGCTGTAGCTGCCGATGAGCATCCGGACAGTTGCGGAGACCGGGACGTCGCGCAGTTCGCCACCCTGAACGCCCTCGCGGATCAGGTTGCTATAGGCCTCGAAGAGCCAATCGGCCTCCTCTTCCTCGAGCGGCCGCGTGCCGGCGGCGGTTTGGAAGGCGGCCAGGAGGACGGTGCGGTTTTCGCGCAGATACTGGGCGAACGTATCGAGCGCGGCGAGCACACGGTCGATGGCGGGGGTGTCTTCGCTAACGGCGGCGTGGTAGCGGGCCACCGCTTCCTGCGTGTGCGTGCGGAGGACCTCGCGAAGGATCTGCTCTTTCGCGGCGAAGTAGCCGTAGACCGTGCCTACGCCAGTGTCGGCCAACTCAGCGATCTGCTGGATGGAGGTCTCTTCGTAACCTTGCTGCTGAAAGAGGCGGTTGGCGGCATCGAGGATGGCGGCGCGGGTACGAGCTTTGCGCCGCTCGAGGCGGCCAAGCGGCCGGTCACCGGGTGCTGCGGGTGTTTGGAGTGTCATTCTGCTCCGAATGTACCCTCCCCTGCGTTCAGGTGCGAACCGCGGGCGGGATGGCGCCGGCCCGGTGCCCCGGCCAGGACGGCAGAGTAGCTTGCTGGCGCGCGGTCCGCGAGTGGAGCGGCCGAGGCTTAACAAATTACTCCTGATGACTGCTATTGCAATGCGCTACACTGGCATTAGCTTGCACGGGATGGTGTTGTTTCGGTTGAAGCTGGCTGTGGCAGGGCCATCCCGTAGTCTCCGAGCAGGACGCCGGTACTCGGCCGGCGCAATCCGGAACGAATGACCCAAACGACGACGGCCGGCAAATGTGTCGGCGTCCTTGCCCTGCAGGGCGACTTCCGCGAACACCGTGAGATGCTGCAGGCGCTCGGCCACGAGGTGGTCGAGGTCCGCAAGGTGGAGCAGCTCACGCGGCTCGATGCGCTGATTATTCCCGGCGGCGAAAGCACGACGATCGCGCGGCTCATCCTCTCCAACGGCTTCCGCGAACCGCTGCGGGACTTCTGCGCCTTCGGCAAACCGGTGTGGGGCACCTGTGCCGGGGCCATCCTGCTCGCGAAGGAAGTCGACCAGCTCGACCGGCCCGGCATCGAAACGATGGACATCGCCGTGCACCGGAACGCCTTCGGGCGGCAGGTGGACAGCTTCGAAGCGGAGATCGAGGTTGCCGGGCTCCCCGGGGACACGCCGTTCCGGGCGGTGTTTATCCGCGCGCCCCTCTTCGAGCGCGTGTTCGGAAAGGCGGAGGCGATCGCGCGGCTGGATGACGGCACGATCGTGGCGGCGCGGCAGGGTTCGTTGCTGGCGACGTCGTTCCACCCAGAGGTCACGGGCGACACGCGGATACATGCATGGTTCCTGACCCTGGGGAGCAACGGGCACGGCGAAGGCACGGCTGACCCCGTGCTGGTTTCGTCCGCCGGTCCGGATTCGTCGTCGGCAGCCGGGGGTGAGACATCGGCAGGATGAGAGAGTTGCAGGCCGAACCACTGAGCCCGATCGATGCCGCGACCCTCTGGCCGCAAATGCATCGGCTCGGGACCGAGGTCATCGCGACGCGGGCGGGGGAGAACCTGCTCGTGAGTTCGGGACTCGCAGCCACCGGTCTCACGCGCTTGCCGCGTGTGCCACGCACGGCAGTGCTCGGGCTCAAGCGCGGGCTCGGCTATCGCGGCGTGCTCGTCGCGCGGGAACTTGCCGGTGGCGCCGGCTGGGAGGTGGTCTCGCTTCGTATGGCCCGGGAAAAGGACGACGAAGCGGTGACGTCACTCCTCTCGAGCATCGGCGTCGAGGTTGCACGCCGCGGTGGGCGATCGCTCTACCTGCGCTATCCCGAGGGATCCCCACACCGGGACGCGATCCGGAAGGGTGGCCTGATGCCCTATCGGCTGGAGCAGCTCCACGCCATTCCCGCTTCGACTGCGCCTGCCGAGACGATCTTCCGCCCGGCCCGGCGAAGGGACAGGCATGGTGTCTTCCGGCTCTATTGCCGGGTTGTGCCGGAGCACATTCGCCGCCAGGAGGCGCCGACGCAGCAGGACTGGCGCTCCGTCCATGACTCTTACGACTGCGTACGCGAGTTCGTTTTCGAGCACGAAGGCGCCGTGGCCGCCTGGGTTGGCCTGGGCGACCGGGAATGCCGGGTGCTCGTCGATAGCAGCGTTGAGGGACTGACCGATGCCGCACTCCACGTGGTGGAGACGCATGCACCACGGCATGGGACGCTGGTGCTGGGCGAAGACCAGACAACACTCGAACACGAAGTCGCTGCGCGTGGCTACCTGGCCCTGGGGGTCCGGGTGCTTTGCGCACGGCGGCTCGCCTTGATGAACCCTCTGAAGGAGGTGGTAGCCGTGCCGGCGGGTTCGGCGGTGCTACCGCAGTAAGCGTGACAGATCCAACCATCACTCCCGTGAACTTTGTCCCGGAGCAGATCGTGACCGACGACCTCGATCTGTTGCTCGACGCGCTGCCGCCGCGCATCGCGGAGGCGCTCCAGGAAGACGGCCGACGCCAGGACCTGCTGGAGGTGGTGCTCGACCTTGGGCGTCTCCCCGAGGCGCGCTACCCGGGGCGGGAGATCGTATTGAGTCACGACGAGGTCACCGAAGAGGACCTCGAGTATGTGACGCACCGAATCGGCGAATTTGGGCTGGACAACCGCGCCGGTATCGAGCGGACATTGCACCGCATCTCGTGCATCCGGAACCGGCGCGGCAAGGTCGTGGGACTTACCTGCCGCATTGGGCGGGCGGTCTACGGCACGATCCGGGTGATCGAAGACCTCGTACTCAGCGGGCGAAGCATCCTCTTTCTCGGCCGGCCGGGGGTCGGCAAGACAACGATGCTGCGGGAAGTCGCGCGCGTACTGGCTGACGACGCGAACAAGCGGGTCGTGATCGTCGATACCTCGAACGAAATCGCGGGCGACGGCGACATCCCGCACCCGGCGATCGGTGGCGCACGGCGGATGCAGGTGCCCACGCCGGCAATGCAGCACTCCGTGATGATCGAGGCGGTGGAAAACCACATGCCCGAGGTCATCGTCATCGACGAGATCGGGACGGAACTCGAAGCGAGCGCGGCGCGAACCATCGCCGAGCGGGGGGTGCAACTCGTGGGCACCG
>JALOAP010000567.1 GCA_023228745.1 Dehalococcoidia bacterium
CGGGCCGAGCACCATGAAGAGGTTGGGAAAGCCGGCGGTGGAGATCCCGAGGTAGCTCGTCGGGGCTTCCTTCCAGTGCTCATCGACGCTCACGCCACCGCGTCCGCGGATGTCGATTCGTCGGTAGTTGCCGTCGACCGCGTCGAACCCGGTGGCGAACACGAGCACGTCGAACTCATGCTCGACGCCGTCGGCGGTCTGGACGCCCCTCGGCGTGATCTCGACGATCGGATTCTCCTTGATCGAGACGAGCTTCACGTTGTCCTGGTTGTAGACCTCGTAGTAGTTGTCGTTGCACAGTGGACGCTTCGCGTACGGCAGGGTCGGCGTGAGCAGGCGCGCCGTCTCCGGATCCTTCACGACCTCGGCGATCTTCCGCCGAATGAACGCGGCGGCCGCCTCGTTCGCCTCGGCGCTGACGGCGATGTCGTTGAACGTGCCGAACATGTAGTAGAAGCCATTGCCGCGATCCCAGGCCGCCTGGAACACGCGCTCACGCTCGGCCTCGTCGACCTCGGTGGCGGCGACCGTCGACTCCTGGAAGCCGAAGTCCACGCCGGAGTTTCGCACCTGCTCCCAGATCTCCGGGAACCGCGCCTTCACCGCCTCGACCTCGCCCGGCTCGACCGGGCCGTTTCCCGACGGCACGCTGTACTGCGCCGACCGCTGGAAGACCGTGAGGTGCGACACCTGCTTCGCGGCGGCGACGATGAACTGGGTGCCGGTCGAGCCGGTCCCGATCACACCTACGCGCTTGCCCTCGATCGACAGGTCGTCGGGCCACTCGGCGGTGTGGACGAGCCGACCCTCGAACTGGTCGATCCCGGGGATGTCGGGCATATTCGTCGCGGCCAGCAGGCCCAGTGCCGTCACCACGTATCGGGCGGTGACCGTCTCGCCGGTGGAGGTGGTCACCGTCCAGATGTTCTCGGCCTCGTCCAGGACTATCGAGGTGACCTCGGTGTCCAACTGGAAGTCCTTGCGGAGATCGTGGCGGTCGACGACCGCCTCGAGGTAGCGCAGGATATCGGGCTGGTCGATGTACTTCCGCGCCCAGTCCCACTCCTGGAGGAGCTCGTCGTCGAACGAGTACCGGTAATAGGGGCTCTCCGTGTCGGACATCGCGCCCGGGTAGCGATTCCAGAACCAAGTCCCACCGATCCCAGAACCCTTCTCGTACCCGCGAACCCGGAGTCCGAGCTTGTCGCGGAGCGTGTGCAGCTGGTAGATCCCGCCGAATCCCGCGCCGATGACGATCGCGTCGAAGTCGGTGGTGGTTGAGGTGGTGTGCAGTGTGGACATGGTGGAAACTCCTTCGTTTTGGTCCAGTGATGCGGGTGGGCGATGCAGGTGGCTCAGTCGCGCAGCCACGCGCCGATGGTGGTGAGCTCGGCGTCGACGTCAGCGTGGCGTCCGGCGAGGAACGGGTACACGTGCTGCTGGCCCTCGGCCACGTGCAGCGTCACGTCGACCCCGGCCGCCTTCGCGATCTCGTACAGGCGCGTCGCGTTGTCGACGAGCGCCTCGACGCTGCCCGCGTTGACGTAGAGGCGGGGGAACCCGATGAAGTCCGCGTACAGCGGGTTGGCGAGCGGAGCGGTGGGGCTGGTCGCGTCGCCCAGCACGCCGGCGATCATGCCCTCGAGCAGCGGCACCGTGATCAGCGCGTCAGTCGCGTCGTTGGTGACGAGCGTCTCGCCCGCGTTCTCCATGTCGAGCCACGGCGAGAAGGCGACGACGTGACCGGGCATCGGCAGCCCCTTCTCCCGGAGGGCGAGCGGAATCGCGATGGCGAGGTTGCCGCCGGCCGAGTCGCCGATAGTGGTGATGTCCTCGGCGCGGATGCCGCGGTCGAGCAGGCCCTGGAAGGCGGCGATGCCGTCCTCGACCTGCGCCGGGTGCGGGTGCTCGGGCGCGCGACGGTAGTCGAGCACGAACGCGGCGACCCCGGCGGCTTTCGCGACGTGCGCGGCGAGCTTCCGGTGGCTCGACGCCGAGCCTACGGCGAAGCCTCCACCGTGCGTGTAGAGCAGGACCTTCGAACGGTCGGCACCGACCGGGAGCGCCCAGATCCCGGGCACACCTCCCACGCACTCCTCCTTGTACGTGACGTCCTCCGGCTCGACGGTCGGCTGGTGCCACTCGTCGAAGATGGAACGGAACAGGCGCATATTCAGCACGCCGGACTCCATGAGCTGCGTCCAGTCGAGGTAGAGATCGCGCAGCGTGGTCTCCTCGACCGCGGCAAGGGTCTGGGTGGCGGAAGTGGACATCAGAGAACTCCTTCGTTGTGATGCTCGACACCCGCGGACGACAGCGGTTTCGCGGGACTGCTTCAGTGATGAGGCGACGCGGCGCCGACGGAGTGTTCCGATGTGAAACACAGTGATCGGTGACGCGCACGCGGGGCTGATCCCCGGAACCCAGACCGTGCTGCAGGGCGCGTCCTGGCAGCGGTCACTCGTCAAACACGTAGTGGCGGGATGTTCCCGCTGGTTCACCCTCACCGTCAGGAGGTGGGGTGTGACACTTGGTGTAGACAGTCGTTACCAGGAAGACGAATTACGAC
>JALOAP010000239.1 GCA_023228745.1 Dehalococcoidia bacterium
TAAAAAAAAACACTAGCAAAAAACACTATATTAGGAACAACTAAATCACCACCTAGCCAAGCACAAAACCAATCGACGCCGCTATCGCTCCGTCTATGTAACCTTCCCTGTATGTGGTTTCTTCCGGTCCCATCACTCTATCCCCACGGTAATCACCAGTTTCTTCTCCGGGTACACTGCCCATTCTTTGCCCATCGTTGCTGCAATACACATGACGATATTTATCACAATCACCACAAACGCTACAACGATTCCAACATCCACGATAGACCCAAATGTCAATCCCACCAACCATGCTACAATCACCGAAATCAAGACTGCTCCTAGCTCGCACACCATCACCAAATCCGACTTCACTTGCATCATCTCCTCTCCCATATTTTCCACCTATTTTTTCAAGTAATCAACCACGTCGAGCCAGTACTCGTCCCGGCCCCAGACGGTCAGATAGCCGCGGTGGGGGATGGATGTGATCCGCCGTATGATCGCCTTGTCGTTGAGCCACTGAAGTTGCCCCTGCGGAGGCTTCTTCACGTCGATGTCGTGAATGGTCGCGCCCTCCACTGGGACCGACAGAACGAACGGCGCAAGGCCCCGGACTTTGACGGCGCGGGCGATCATACTTATGCCTCGCATCACCACAGCCTCCGATAAACTACCCTCGGCGATCCACCGCGCGGGGTCTTACACCGAACCGACCCCACCCGCGCAACCTGCCCCCACCGTCTCAAAGCTCTAATCCGCCGATGGACGTCATTCGGAGACATGTCTCCCAAGGCCTCCGCTAGATCGAACACAGTCCTATCCTTTCCTATCGGCCAGACGCCCAACACCTTTACCTGACTCATCCCATCGCCCCGAGGATGCCCCGGTTGGTGCCTTTGATTCTCGGCATTTAGCTCCACCTCTCCAAGACGTCGGAAAGGTTCATTCCGACCCCCTCCCGAAGAGGCTGGCCACATATCCGGCCGCGAGCCTGGGGCCATTCCAGAGGATATTAGTATTGTGATACGTCGTGCCCACCCGGAGAACGGGGGCCTCCATCACAAAGACGCCCTCACATCGGAGATCGGTCAATACCTCTGATGAGCTCATATCCTGTTCGTCGAAATCGACCTCAAGCTGGGTCAAGTATGCCGCCAGTTCGCGGCATCTGGGGCAGTTCGGGGTTTTGTATATGACTACTTGCATATTTATCACCTCACGCATCCAGCCACCAATGTTCTACGGGATCTATCATGGTTCAATCACCTACCCACTTTGCTTTTCCTCGGTTGATCAGAATCTTTGCCTGCCTGAAGGGGAGGCCGGGGTCCACGCTCACCATGTCACCCCGCCTCAGCTTCCAGACCTTCTCGTCAAGCCCGACGAACTCCGGGATATCTTCCATTACCATCATGATCTTCATCTCGTCTCTTCCGTCGGCGGCCACCAGACACCGCGCTTCTCCGTCCATCCTCCCTCGTCCATCGCTTCCAGCATCTCAAGCTCGTCGTAGTCGGGATAGTCCCTCGTCCGGATCGGCTCGCCCTTGCGGGCGTAGGTGGCGAGGAGCTGGTCCAGCGGAGGGAGTTCTCCCCCACCGACTGTCTCATTTTCGTTAGACTTGTGAGTTTGTGAGTGATGTGAGTCCATTTCCAGGTTTTTAGCTATAATTTCCTTCACGTAGCTAAAACCCAGATTTCGACTCACATAGCTCACATTGCTCACAGTGTCAATAGTTTCACCAAGTAATTCGACCCCCAACCATTTAATAGAATGCCGAGAGTCGACTTTCATAACACCGGGTTCGCTCTCGATTTCTTGGTTAAACTTCTTCTTGCTTACTGGAGTGTATCCGGCCTCCTCACAGAAGTCGTTATACGCCACGTATAATTCTTTTCCCATTATGTAAGCATCGGGATTAAAATCTAAACGTGACTGTATAAACGATCCGATGGAGTCATACTCCTCTTTATACAAATTCGTCGCGTTTTTCACACTGGAAGGTACCTCCAACCTACCAACTTCCAGGTACTTCTTTAGACCGTCTAATGCCCAGTTGAAGATTCCCGGAAGCTCCAAGAGGAGCTTATCTTCCAGATCCGGGTCTTGCATCTCGGGCGGAATTGACACCGTGAATGGGATCATACAGACACGCCTCCAGGCCCCTTTATTCCGCTCGGTGATCACGGGCTTGGTATTCGAGGCAAACCAGAGCTTCCCCGCCGGGTTGAATGTGAAATACTCATGATGAAGGAACCGCGCCGTGATCGGATCCCCGCCAGTCCAGGACTTGATAAGGGCCATAGCCAGCCTCTTCCCCTCCTCGGACTCCTGCGCCGTAATGAACCGCGCCCCGGCCAGCGCCGCCACGTCGTTTCGCACGCTCTCGTTTCGTTGGACTAAGAAGGTGTTAAAATCAGTCTGCCTGGCGTAGTCGCCCATCATTTCGCGAATAACCGAGAGAAACACGCTTTTCCCGTTGGCCCCTCCACCGAAGCAGAAGAAAAAGATCTGTTCTGCCATCGATCCGGTGAGCGAGTATCCGATAGCCATCTGGACGAACGATATCAGATCCTTATCAACTTCCCCCAAATTATCCCGGAAAACGTCTTTTAAAAAAGCGTTCCATAAAGGAGATTCGGCGGCCTCATCATACGTCACTTTAGCGGTCTTCGTGATGAAATGTCCCGGGTTAGGTTCCTTCACCACCCCGCTCTGAAGATCAAGGGTGGCGTTCTGGCAAGTAAAAAGCCAGGGGTCTTGATCAAACAGATCAATGGTTGCCGTGATGGGGTGCTTGTTTTTTGAGATCTCAAGAAGCTCACGATACCCGGCCATGCCATCGCATCGGCGAGCCCACGATGACCTGAGTTCCCTCTTCCCAGAATCCTCCGCTTCGGCGGCGAATCGGTAAAGCTCCACCACGACCTCCTCCGCTCGCCGGAACGCCCCGCCATTATCATCCGGATGCCAGAGAGATCCGTTCCAAAGATACCATTTTCCATCAGTATGATTGAACCTCATCGACGTACCGAAGAGCCTGATAAGCCTCTCGGCGTTTCCCCTGGGGGTAAGCGGCTCGTCCCCCACGATAGCCATCTGTTGAGTTTTGTGTGCCTGCTTATCCTTCGCCGATCTCTTGCAATCCTCTTCAACGCAATATATCCCCGTTCCCGCAATGGATTGAAGCTCTTTGCACGTCGGACACGTCCGGGGGCTGTCTACCACCCGGTAAACGATCCCTATAATCTCCTTTTTCGATAATGGGTGCTTGCATCTATCGTTCCAGTCTAGGAACCTCTGGAGGTTCCCTGTGCCTCCTCCGATCTCGTCTTCAAGCCACGACGCGAACGGCGTCTCCGCGGTCCCCTCTCCCTTGAAGAGCTCGTCGATAATCCCTTTGAAATACAGGGCTATAAGCCGACACGATCTCCCCGTCTCTTCGATCGCCCCCTCCTCCCAGACGCCTTCGATGCAGGGGGGGAGGTAGGCCGTGAACCCGATCCATCGGTCGTCCTCGATGGCGGCCCGGATATAATCATCAGATCCGCCCATGTGGTCGCCGCCGTCACGCGCCCCCGGCCCTCATCGCCTCGGCGAGATCCAGCACCAGCCCGAGGCAATCGTTCATCGTCGCTGAAGCAAGTCCAAAATAAGGCGGACTCGTCACCACACAGTGAACCGACTCGTCCGGGATCTCCGCAAGACGCGCCAGGCAATCGCCCTGTAATATCATTCGAAGTCCTCCAGATACTCGATCATCGCTCGCCGCGCCTCCTTCTCGGGATCGGCGGCCCCCAAAAACCGCGCCTCATCAATGTAGATCGATACCGTGATCCGTCGTTGTCCATGGTCGCATGGGGCGATGTAGACCGACCCGGCCAGCATCCTGGAGACCACCTCATCCGTGGTCACAGTTCGCCCCTCGGTGGCGCTCATCCGCCTCCTGAGATCGGCGAGCTGTGCCGCCGTCTCGGGTGAGACGTACGGTCGTTTTTGGGCTGGCATCACGGTGCCTCCTTTTTGATTTCTCTCCGGATTCCCAATTCATCGATGCAGTGGTTACATACCCACTGGTTCAAGTGCCAATGCAACCCCACAATGTAACCACATCTATAACATTGAGGTTTTGTTTTTTTCATCTCCTTCATCTCCTCACGGTGCCTCGTAGGGTATGCCCTGAAGGGCTCGGTGCCTCTTGATCTCTTCCCGAAGCACTGCCAGATCGCAGAGCTCACCCGTCCTATCGTATCTCGCCCTGGCCTCGTCGATTCTCTTCTCGACGCGCCTAAGTCGCATTACTGACTCTTTCGACATAGTACCACATAGTACCATATAGGATATAAAGATAACGGTCGAAGAAAAGAGAGAGAGATGAGGCGGCCCGGTTGGCATCTCCGAGCCGCCAGGTAAAGGAGGGCATTCTATGGCGCTCCATCAATATGAGTTCGTCGGCCCCGGCGTTTATCAGAGCTTGGTCCAGCATGGATTTATAATGGACATCGAGGCCGAACGCGAATCGAGCTACGGCGAAGCAATGAAGGGGGTGTCCTTCAGGGAGCTTATCGCGCCGCGCCCGATCCGATATGGATCGCCGTCTGCGATCCGATACCATACCCTTATCCTGAGATGATAAATAGTTTGTGGTTAAGATAGAGGGAAAGATAGATATATGATCAGATAGATAGATGGTGGCATGTCTGAAAGACTGACAGATGGCGTCGCCGTCAAGTTGACGCCGTATGTGAGGGCGGAACTTGAAGCCGTGGCTAGAGGGAAGGGAAAACCCATGTCCGAAGTCGCCAGGGAGTACATCCTGGACGGCCTGGAGAGGGAGGAGAAATGATCCCCCGCCGCAACCTCGTCGCCGCCTATGCCGCCACCGTCCAGCACCACGCGGCGGCGGGCAACGCCAGAGGAGCGAGGGATAATCTGGTGGCGATGATCCTGGTGGAGATCGCCGGGAGGGGCACAAGATTGGGAGACGCGCCGAAGAAGGGCGCCGGAGACCCCGGCGCGAGGTGATGGCGTGAAAGAAGGCGACACAATGCGGGTCAAGGTCTATCACCACATCCAGGGAGTGACCTTCGCGGCCTGGGAAAATGTAAAGATACTCTTCATCTGTCGTCCTGGAGGGGTCCGAGTCAAGTGGGCCGATGGGACAATCTCGATGGTGGAGGAAAAAAACCTGATGCCGGCAGAGGCCACCCCATGACCGCCGCCACCATCGCCGACCTGGAGGGAGATCTGGAAGAGGTCGTTGGAATAGAATATTATTCTATCTTTATGCCGAGATCCTGATTTA